>NZ_BAABRP010000002.1:0-82500 GCF_039545055.1 Deinococcus carri | reverse complement strand
TGGGCTGGAAAAGCCTGAAGAACAGGGCGCCAGACATGAATGCCCTGGTGATGATCGGCACGACCGCGGCCTTCCTGTACTCGCTGGTCGCCACCGTGGCGCCCGGCATTTTCCCCGCAGGCACCGCGCACGTGTACTACGAAGCGTCCGGCGTCGTCATCACCCTGATTCTGCTGGGCAAGTACTTCGAAGCTGTCGCCAAGGGCCGCTCAAGCGAGGCGATGAAGAAGCTGCTCAGCCTGCAAGCGAAGACGGCGCGCGTGGTGCGGAACGGTCAGGAACTCGAACTGCCCACGGATGAAGTCCTGGTAGGTGACCTGATCTCCGTCCGCCCCGGCGAGAAGATCCCGGTGGACGGGGAGGTCGTACAGGGTACCAGCTTCGTGGACGAGAGCATGATCACCGGCGAACCCGTTCCCGTCGCCAAGCAAGGGGGGGCGCCCGTCGTCGGCGGCACCATCAACCAGAACGGCGCCTTTCAGTTCAGGGCCACCCGGATCGGGGCGGACACCGCCCTCGCGCAGATCATCAAGCTGGTGGAGAGTGCGCAGGGTTCCAAGCCTCCCATCCAGGGACTGGCGGACAAGGTCGTCAGCGTGTTTGTCCCCGTTGTCCTGGGAATCGCTGCGCTCACCTTCCTGGTCTGGTTGGCCCTGGGCGGGCCGCAGGCGCTGAGCTTCGCGCTGGTGAATACCGTCGCGGTCCTGATCATCGCCTGCCCCTGCGCAATGGGCCTGGCCACCCCCACCAGCATCATGGTCGGCACCGGCAAGGCGGCGGAACTCGGCGTCCTCTTCCGCAACGGCACGGCGCTCGAAGGCCTGCAAAGCGTGAACGTGGTGGCCGTGGACAAGACCGGGACCCTCACCAAGGGCAAGCCGGAACTCACCGACCTCGTCACCGCCCCCGGCTTCCACCGGGCGGAAGTGCTGAAACTGGTCGCGGCCGCCGAAGAACAGAGCGAGCACCCCATCGCCCGCGCCATTGTGGCCGCCGCGAAAAAGGAAGGCGTTGCCATCGTCCCACCCGACAGCTTCCAAGCCGTGCCCGGCTTCGGCCTGGAGGCGCGGGTGGAAGGGCGCCTGGTGCAGGTCGGTGCCGACCGGTACATGCACAAGCTCGGGCTGAACGTGGGTGAGTTTGCCGCCCAGGCAGCGCAACTCGGTGACGAGGGCAAGAGCCCGTTGTACGCGGCCCTCGACGGGCAGCTCGCTGCGGTCATCGCGGTCGCCGACCCCATCAAGGAGGGCAGCCCGGAGGCCGTGAGGGCGCTGCATCGCCAGGGACTGAGGGTGGCCATGATCACCGGTGATAACCAGCGAACCGCGAACGCCATCGCTCGGCAGCTCGGGATCGACGAGGTGCTGGCGGAGGTCCTGCCCAGCGGCAAGAGTGACGCCGTGAAGGCGTTGCAAGGCAAGGGCAACACGGTGGCCTTCGTGGGTGACGGGATCAACGACGCGCCAGCTCTCGCCCAGGCAGACGTGGGGCTGGCCATCGGCACCGGCACGGACGTGGCGGTCGAGACGGCCGACGTGATCCTGATGTCGGGCGACCTGCGCGGCGTGCCGAACGCCCTGGCGCTCAGCCGCGCCACGCTGCGGAACATCAAGCTCAACCTGTTCTGGGCCTTTGCGTACAACATCGTCCTGATCCCGGTCGCGGCGGGCGTGCTGTACCCCGCTTTCGGGTGGCTGCTCAGCCCGGTCCTGGCTGCTGCGGCGATGGGCTTCTCCAGCGTGTTCGTGCTCAGCAATGCCCTGCGGCTGCGCTCCTTCCGGCCGCCCGTTCGTCCCGAGGGTGCGCTGGCCGGCACGCCCTCGGCCACTCCGGTCCCGGTCTGAAGCCCAAGTTCTCCTGCCTGGAAGAAAGGCCCACCCATGACCACCCGTCGCCCCACCCGCGACCTGGCCCCCCTCGCCTTTTCCACCCCCACCTTCGACTGGGCGGTGGTGGGGTTCGGCAGCCTGATGCTGTTCGGCGTGCACCTCGACGCCTGGGCGCACCACCGCTTCGCCCTGGAGAGCTTCTTCACCCCCTGGCACGGGTTGCTGTACGCGGGGTTCGCCCTGCTGGCCCTGCTGCTCGCCGGGACGGCGCTGCGTGGGGGCGGACTGCGGCCGGGGGCGATGCCCGCCGGGTACGGGCCCGCGTTGGTCGGCGCGGGCCTGTTCGCCCTCGGGGGGGTGAGCGACCTGGTGTGGCACACCCTGTTCGGCATCGAGGTGAGCGTCGAGGCGCTGCTGAGCCCACCGCACCTGCTGCTCGCCCTGGGGGCGGGGCTGATGGTCACCGGGCCGCTGCGGGCGGCGCTCGCACGCGGCGAGACACGTGCCCCGTGGCCCGCCCTGGCGTCCCTCGCGCTGCTGCTGTCACTCCTGACCTTCTTCACCACGTACGCCAACCCGCTGACGGAAGCAGGCGAGCTCGGGCCGGGGGGTGAACTCGGCCAGGTCCTCGGCGTGGCGGGCGTGCTGGTGCAGAGTGCCCTGCTGACCGGAACCCTGCTGTTCGCCGTGCGGCGCTTCGCGCTGCCCGGGCTGGGCCTCACCCTGATCGTGACGTTCAGCTCCGCGCTGATGCTGCTCGTGCATGTCAACTCCGTCCTGCTGCCCGCGCTGCTCGCGACCGGCCTGCTCGCCGACGGGTACGCCGCCTGGCTGCGGCCTGCCGCCGGGCAGGCGCGCGCCTTTCAGGTGTTCGCGGCCCTCGTTCCGGCGACGCTGTTTGCGCTCGTGCTGCCCACGCTGGCCTTCACGGGCCTGCTGGGCTGGAGCGTGACCCTCACGTCCGGCGCCGTGACGCTCGCCGCCCTGACCGGGTGGCTGCTCAGCTTCGCATTCCTGCCCCTCAAGGAGACCCCATGACCAAATTGACTGTTGGCCCCTGGATTGCCGCCCAGAAGCTTCCCCACCGGGAGGCGGCCCGGGATCGCCTCGCCTTTCTTGAACGCGTCCAGGTCCGGCAGGACCCGCGGGCGGTCGCCGGCTTCCCGCTGGTGGGCCTGGGCGGCAGTTGTGGGAAGCCCTGCTTCGCCCTCCCCTACACCCTGGCGTGGACGGACGAGAACACCCGGCAGCTCGAGGACGTCGCCCGCGAGTTCGGCTGCTACGTGGAGTACGGCGTGTACCCCCACCTGAAACTGCACGAGAATGACCAGGAAGTCGCCGCCGTGCAGGACTGGACCACGTTCGCCGCCGTGTACCTGCGGCCCGGCTACGAGCGGGCCGAGGAGCTGCTTGTGCGCCTCGCCGAGACGCTGGCCCCACAGCCAACGCAGAGCTGAGGCCAGTGGCAGGCGGGAAGAGACTGCCGGGCCTGATCGACCGAACCCGGCAGGAGACCCCGGCACTCTCGTTCGCACGGCACAAGCCCGCATCACGTTGCCTGGTGGCCAGCTTGGTGGGTCAGTTCCAGCCGTCCGGTCCCCACAGGCTTGACCCGGTCCTGCACCTGCACCTCAGCTCAAGCAAACGGCGGCACGCCTGTGCCAGTCCTGAGTGAAGCGGGTGAGGTCGGAACGCGGCCCTCACCCTTCTGCTGGCCCCGCATCTGCCCCTTCAACCCGCGGCGGGCAGCGTGAAGGCAAAGCGGCTGCCCTGACCGGGCATACTCTCCGCGCGGATACACCCACCCATACGCTCGACGAGACCCCGTGCAATGGTGAGACCCACCCCGCTCCCACCCTCCCCACGGGAACGTGCGGGGTCTGCACGGTAGAACCGCTCGAACACCCGGGGCAGGTGCTCCGCAGCGATCCCGCCTCCGGTGTCCGCCACGAAGAACTGCACGAAGGCGCCCTCAAGGGCAGCGCCGACCGTGACCCGCCCACCCGCCGGGGTGTGCCGCAAGGCGTTGGTGAGGAGGTTGGCCAGCACCTGCGAGGCGCGCCCGAAATCCGCACGCACCTGCGGCAGGTTCGGCGCAACCTGTACCGCGAGAACGATGCCCTTCTCGTTGTAGGCACCCTCGAAGCGCTCCCGCGCGGCCTGCAGGAGGTCTGCCGGTGGGAAGGTGCTGAGGTGCAGTTCGAGGTGACCACGCTCGACCCGTGAGACCAGGCTCAGGTCGTGGGCGAGGCGCTCCAGCGCGCTCACCTCACGCTGCAGCGCCTCACGCGCCGCTTCCGGTCCCATCACGCCGTCCGCCAGCGCCTCGGTGTAGCCGCGCAGTGCGGCGATGGGGGTGCGCAGTTCATGCGCGACATTGGTGATCAGGTCGGTGCGCTCCTGCTCGACCTGCCCGAGGGCCGCCGCCATGCGGTTGAAGCTGCGCGCCAGGTCGGTCAGTTCGTCGTTGCCCTCCTCGGGGAGCCGGCGCTCGTAGCGCCCCGACGCGAGGGCGCGGCTGCCCTCGCTCAGCAGGCCCACGCTGCGCACCACCCGCCGCGCGGACGGCAGGGCGGTGACGGCCGCCACCAGCAGCGCGAGCGGCAAGGACGCCAGCAGCGCGGAGGTGAGCGTGCTGCGCATGCCGCGCTCGAGGTCAGGGCGCAGCTCCGCGCCGCTCGGGCCGATCAGGGCGACCATCCGCTCGACGTGGCCGCGGACGAAGGCCGGGGCCAGCAGTTCGGAGAACAGCAGCAGGGCGCCGAGGGCGACGACGACGATCAACACATGCGACAGCAGCATCTTGACGAAGAAATTCATGGCGTCCTCGGGCTTTCGTCCTGCCCGTCCTCGCGAAAGCGGTAGCCCACGCCGCGCACCGTCTCAATGTACCTGGGGCGCTCGGCGTCGTCCCCGAGCTTCCGGCGCAGTCCCGTGACATGGACGTCCACCACACGTTCCATGCGGGGATAGTCCACGCCCCACACCCGCTCCAGCAGCCGCTCGCGTGTCCAGGCCAGCCCCGGGTACTGCGCCAGGGTGAAGAGCAGGTCGAACTCCAGCTTGGACAGGCCGAGGGGTTCACCCCGCAGGGTGGCGGCCCGCGCCCGCACGTCCAGGCGCAGCTCGCCGTGCTCGATGACCTCCCGCACGCCCACGCGGCGCAGCAGCACCTTGACGCGCGCGACCACCTCACGCGGGGAGAAGGGCTTGGTGACGTAGTCGTCTGCGCCGCCCTCCAGACCGCGCAGTTTGTCCTCTTCCCCATCGCGTGCGGTCAGCATCAGGAGGGGCAGCTCGGGAAAGGTGGCGTGGGCCCGCCGCGCGAGTTCCAGGCCGGTCAGACCCGGCAGCATCCAGTCGAGCACCGCCACGTCCGCCTGCGGCAACAGGCTCAGCGCCCGCGTGCCGTCCCGGGCTTCCAGCACCCGGAAGCCCTCCTGGCGCAGGTACACCCGCAGGATTTCCAGAATGGCCGGGTCGTCATCCACGATCAGCACGCTGGGCACTGGGCCTCCAGGTCAACGGGCCGGTCCCGCTTCTGATGGCGTTCACCTTGCTTGGCACGCTCATGGGGTGGCCCATTCTCCGGCTCTGGCCGGGACCGCAACGTCCGACGCGGCTTTACCGTTGCAGCCCGGCCCGGCCCGCCCAGCGGCTCAGGTCCGGCGGTCACCCCTCGTCGGGGGAGGACCGCCCTTAACCACGCAACCCAGGTTGCAGCCTGGTGACTGATCCTCAGACTGCTCCTGATGTTCATCGTCTGCCCGGCCGGTTCTTTGTTTCCCTGCCCCACTTGTGGTTGTTGAGCTGCGAGAATCCCGGCGTTGCCCAGGACAACGGTGGCCAGGCTCTTTTGGGACAAGACACTCACCTCCAGCGTGAGGCTAACGGCAGGCCGTTAAGTTCCTGTAAAGCCATGCTCGGTGACGGTATGAACGGGTGACCGTACGGCCGGCGTTGGGCACTGTCCCTGCGGGGCCAACCGCCACGCGAAGAACAGAACGTGGTTGAGAGCCTGGCCACCTCAACCGTGGCCCTCACCGCAGCGCCCCCTCCCCCTGCATGAAGCGCCGGTACCTGAGCATCACGAGCAGGAGCGCCACGAGCAGCAGCTCCAGTCCAGTGGTGGTTAACCCGAAGGCATCCCAACCCTCGATCTCGCCCGCCTCCGGGCCGAAGAAAGGAATCCCGACCGTGCGGGTGACGACGTACATCCCGGCGATCAGGAGGTTGCCCACCACACCCGCCCCGTAGTACGGCACCTCCAGACGGCTGCTGCCCACCCGCGGGAAAGGGTCACTCTGCGCCGCTTTCGTTTCGAAGGAGCGCAGCAGCAGGAAGCCGCCCCACACGAACTGCGTGGCGGTGGCCACCAGGAAGAACAGGCCGTAGCCGAACCACTCGGTAAAGTGCGCGCCGGTCACGCCCCCGTGGAGGACGGCCGCCAGCATGGAGAGACCCGCGGCCAGCGGAATGCGCGGGTCGGTGAAGGCGTAAGCGCGGTGGGTCAAGGCTGGCTTCCTTTCTGCGGGCTCGGGTACTCTATGGTCCGCTGTACAGCGTACGCTGGTGCGATCACGCGTTCCTGCCGGATGCGGTTTTCCCGGTCCACGTGCAACTCGTACCAGATGCTCGACCCGGGAACAAACAGGGACAGGATGCTGTTGCCCTGTTCGTCACGGCCAACTACGCGCACATCCTCGGCACCGCCGCCCATGTAGATGTCCGTCGCGGCCAGCGTGTCGGCCGTCAGAGGAAAGGTGTGGGGAGACGTGTCCAGGCCACCCAGCGCCTGCTCGGTCACCAGGAAGGTTCCCGCGGCTTGCATCGCCTGCACAACCCGAGCGAGCCACTGCGCCTGATTCGGGCCGGGCGGCCAGCGCAACTTCACCTCGGCCGTCCCCCCCGGCCACTCGGGGTCCGTGGCCTTCACGCGGACGGTCGTTTCCCCGTTCTGCCACTCGTAGGGTGCGCGGAAGCACCCGCGGCCGCAGGAACGCGGGTACAGCGTGAAGCTTCCAGCCGGTCCCTTGCCGTTCACCCGGACGCGCGTCCTCTCGCCCGGCTTTCCGGTGGGTTGCGCGACCTGCACCCGCAGCTCTCCCTCGACGGCCGTGACGTACACGCTCAGGAACCCGATCTGGTCGGCCGCGTGCACCGCGGGCCCGGCCGGGGGAGGCGCGCTCAGGACGTTCGCGGCCGTGAGGGCCTGCGGCGGGGTGGCGTTCACCAGCCCTGCGCTGAGGACCAGGACGCCCAGCAGCGCGAGGCCTTCCGCGGGGACGAGCCGGGAGAGGTGCGAGGGACCCGACGTCCGGGCCGGCATCGCCCTCATGCGGGCCAGCAGGGCGAGCCCCAGGGCGAGGAGGACCAGCGCGACCTTGGCGAGCAGCAGCTGCCCGTACCGGGTCGTCCACAATTCGGCGGGGACGGCGAACTTCGGCCAGGCGAGGACGCCGCCCAGCAGCAGGAGCGGCAGGACCGTCCAGGCGGCCAGACCCGCGTACCGTCCGGCCCCGCGCCTGAGGCCGTCCGTCCACCCGCCCCTCCCGGACCGCAGCACCTGCGCGAGATGCACCAGGGCCCCCACCCACACAGCGGCGAGCAGCAGGTGCGCCAGGCCGAGGGGTGTGAACCAGAAGCTTTCCGCGGTGCCCAGATGCCCCTGCCAACCGACGGCCAGTGCCCCGCCCACCAGGGGGAAGCCCACCCATGCACGGGACCGTCCTCGCGCCAGGAAGGCACTCGTGAGGAAGGCGAGCAAGGCCAGAACGGCCGCGACGCCAGGGCCGCTATCCAGGATCACGCCACTCGGGCTGCTGGCCATCAGGGAGACGAGATGCATCGCGCTCCCCAGGGCCGCCAGGCCAGCGCCCGCGCCGATCCAGGCGTGCGGCACCGCCTGCCTGCGCCACACGAACCGCTCGCTGACCCACCCGCCCAGCGAGACGGTGAGCCCGAGCAGCACCAGCGCGCTCCCGACCACCCAGGGCAGCGGCAGGGTATCCACGTTGTCCTGCACCCCGGGAATCGCGCCCTGGGCGCCCACACCGAACGCGAACTCCCCGCTGGACAGGTGCCCGTCCCCCGCCACCACCTTCCAGGACACGACGTACACCCCGCTTTCCAGGGGGGGGAGCGCCGCGAGCAGGTTGCGCCCGTCTGCCCCGGTACGCAGATCCGGTATGTCCCGGGGCTTCCCGTTCAGCGCACGGACGCGGATCTGCGCCGAGTGGAGGCTCACCGGTTCGCTGAACTGCAACGCGAGCTGGCTGGGTGCCTCGGCGAAGCGCGCCCCGGCGCGCGGGAGGGTGTTGACCAGGAAAGCATGCGCGGCGGCCCCGGAAAGCCAGGTGAGGCCCAGCACCACGAGGAAGGCCCGAACCAGCCGCGCCAGGCGGTCAGGGCGCTGGGTCACGGGCGGAGGCGGCGCTCCAGAACGTCAAGTTCCTCCGCGGTGATCTCGCCCCGCGCGAAGCGCTCACGCGCCAGCTCCCATGCCGGGTCCCGCTCGTCTCCGCGGCGGCCATCGCGAGTGAGGCGCGCCACCAGGTACATCACGGCCGCGATGACCGCCACCCACAGCAGCAGGCTCAGCAGCATGCCGCCGCCACATCCCATCATTCCCATCATCACTGGTCACTCCCACGCACACAGGTCGTCACGCTGCTGAGGGCAAGGTAGCGTCCCTCTGTTCAACTTCAATAAAGCGGGGGCCCGCTCAGCACGCGGGTCCCCGGCGTGTTCGGCTTGGTCTCAGGCTTGCGCCATCTGTCGGCAGGAGTCCGCGCAGCGGCGACAGGTGTCCGCACACGTCCGCATCTGCGGGTCGTCGCCCATCGCCTCGCAGCTCTCCGCGCAGCGCTGACACACCTCCGCGCACACCCCGCACACCCGGGCGTGCAGTTCCGAGCCGCGCAGCATGAAGTCCTCGCTGGTGTGGCAGATCATCGCGCAGTCCATCAGCAGGCGGATATGGGCGGCTTCCGCGTGGTGTCCGCCCTGCTGAAGGCAGTAGTTGATCGTCTGCAAACATACGTCGTGGCAGTCGGAGCAGGCCTGAATGCAGTCCTGCATCATTGAGGGCGTGCCGTTCGTTCCCGTCTGTTGCGCGTTCGTCATGTGATCCTCCGGTGGTGTTGAGGGTTTCGGTCGGGGGTGTACGGGCGGGTGAGCGGCGTTTCTACGTCATGTCTTCCCCCTCAGCGGGCGATGATCTTGCCCCGGTACATGTTCATCCCGCAGGTGAACTCGTACTCGCCGGGCTGCGCGGGCGTCACCTCCAGCGGCACCGTCTGGTTCTCCGGGAGGTGCGCCCGCTGCCCGAAGGCGGGCAGGACGACTTCCTCCCCGCAGGTGCTGGCCTCCCGCCGGGTGAAGTTCAGCCGGACGGGCTGCCTGGCCTGCACCTCGATCACGGCGGGCTGGTACCCGCCCTTCACCGTCACGTCAACTTCCTGCATGCCACCCTCCTTCGCGTGCGCCTGCACGCTTTCCCGCCGGTACAGCCAGAAGTACCAGACGATCCACGTGATCAACCCGAGGCCCACCAGTGTGACGATCCACTGCGCCGTGCTCATGCCCTCACCTCCCGGGGGCGGAAGAACCGCAGCCGGTTCGCGTTCGTGACGACGCTGACGCTGGAAAACGCCATCGCCGCACCGGCGAGAATCGGCGAGAGCAGCACCCCGAGGAAGGGGTACAGCACCCCCGCCGCGATGGGCACGCCCACGACGTTGTACGCGAACGCCCAGAACAGGTTCTGCTTGATGTTCCGCAGGGTCGCGCGGGAGAGTTCCACCGCCGTCACCACGCCCCGCAGGCTGCCACCCACCAGCGTCACGTCCGCCGCCTCGATCGCGACGTCTGTGCCGGTGCCAATCGCGAAGCCCACGTCCGCCTGGGCGAGGGCCGGCGCGTCGTTGATGCCGTCCCCCACCATGCCGACCAGCCGCGCCCCGCGTCCACCCCGCGCCTGGCCAGGGGCGTTTTCCTGCTGGAACTGCACCACATGCCGTGCCTTGTCCTCCGGGAGCACGTCCGCCAGCACCTGGGTGATGCCCGCCTGCCCCGCGATGGCCCGCGCGGTGCGTTCGTTGTCACCGGTCATCATCACGACGTCCAGCCCTAACGCCCGCAGTGCCCGGATGGCCTCCACCGAGTCCGGCTTCAAGGTGTCCGCCACGGCGATCACCCCCGCCGGCTGGCCGTCTACCGCCACGAACATCGGGGTTTTGCCCTGATCGGCCAGTTGCTCGGCCAGCTCCCCGAAGGCCTGCCCTGCCACGCCCGCGCGGCGCATCAGCTTTGCGTTGCCCACCAGGACCCGCCGCCCCGCGACGGTTGCTTCCACCCCATGACCCGGCACGGCTTCGAACGCTTCCGGTTCACCGAGGTCGATGCTCCGCGCCTGCGCGCCGCGGACGATCGCCGCCGCCAGCGGGTGCTCGCTGCGCCGGTCGGCCACTCCGGCCAGCATCAGCAGTTCCGCCACACCGAAGTGCCCGAGGGGCCGCACCTCCGTCACCTCCGGCTTCCCCTGCGTGATGGTGCCCGTCTTGTCGAGCACCACGACGTCCAGCCGCGCGGCCGTCTCCAGCGCCTCCCCGTTCCGGATCAGCACGCCGTACTCGGCGGCCTTGCCGATGCCGACCATCAGGCCCATCGGTGTGGCGAGACCCAGCGCACAGGGGCAGGCGATAACCAGCACCGTCACGGCCGTCACGACCGCGAAGTTCAGGGCGGGTGCGGGGCCGAAGTTGAACCACGCGAGGAACGTGAGGACCGCGATGATCATCACCGTGGGCACGAAGTACGAGCTGATGACGTCCGCGAGGCGCGCGATGGGGGCCTTGCTGCCCTGCGCCTGCTGCACCAGCCGCACGATCTGCGCGAGAGCAGTGTCCTTGCCCACTTTCGTCGTGCGGAAGGTGAACGCGCCGGTCGTGTTCAGGCTGGACCCGATCACGTTATCTCCCGGGCGCTTGTCGACGGGCACGCTCTCGCCTGTCACGACACTCTCGTCCAGGGCACTCTGCCCGTCCACGATCACGCCGTCCACGGGCACCTTCTCGCCGGGCCGCACCCGCACCAGGTCGCCGACGACAACTTGCTCAACCGGCACCTCCAGCTCCTGGCCGTCCCGCACGACCCGCGCGGTTTTCGCCTGCAACTCCAGCAGCTTGCGGATCGCCGCACCTGACCGGGCCTTGGCGCGCACCTCCAGCGCCTGCCCCAGGACGATCAGGGCGATCACGATCACCGCCACGTCAAAGAACATCCCCGCAGTCCCTGCTGGGAAGAACCGGGGAGCGAGCACGGCCGCCGTGGAGTACAGCCAGGCTGCCCCGGTGCCCAGGGCGACCAGGGTGTCCATGTTCGCGTTGTGGTTGCGGAAGTTGTTCCACGCGCCGGAGAAGAACTGCCCGCCAGACCACGCCAGCACCGGCAGGGTCAGGATCGCCGCAGCCAGGCCGATGGCACGCTGATACGGCATCAGCGCTTCCCCAAAGGCCGGGTTCAGCTCCATGAACATCGTGACGAGGACGGGCACACCGACGATCACCGCGAACCAGAACTTGCGCATCAGCGTCCGGTACTCGTGGGCGCGCGCCTCCTCCTGCGGGTCCAGCCCCGAGGCCGGCACGTCCGGGGCGGCCAGCCGCAGTCCCGCCGCGTCCGCCGCTGCGACGAGGTCCGCGAGGTCAGTTCCACTCAGATGCTGCACACGGACCTGACGGGCACCCAGATCCACCTCCGCACGCACGACCCCGTTGACCTTCGACAGTGCCCCTGCCAGGTCTCTGGCATCCACGAACGGTTCCACGCCCACCACGTCCAGCGTGGTTTCACCCGTGCGGACGCCGTACCCGCCGCCCTCCACGGCGCGCTTGAGCTGCGCGAGGTCCACCTGTCCCGGGTCATACTCCACGTACGCCTTTTCCAGGGGCAGGTTCACCTCCGCGCGCTTCACGCCGTCCGTGCGCGCGAGCTGCTTCTCGACCGTTCGCACGCAGCTCGCGCAGGACAGCCCCTCCAGCGGCAGTTCCGCCTTCTCCATGCGCTGATCCCGCGTCGTCATGATCTCGCTCCTCCTCGTCAGGGCACCCCTGGCATCCCCGCTACCGTAAAGGCGACGTGTTCAGCTTCAATAAAATGAGCCGTTATGTTTTGCTTCACCCTGGCCATCGAGGCTCTGCCCCAGGCGCCGCGGCAGTCCCTGGGGCTTTATTGAAGTTGAACAGACGCCCCCTACTGTGGAGGCCATGAAACTCTTCGGGATATGCCTGAACTGGAAGGTGTTCGTCGGCCTCGCTGTCATTGCCGTGGGCCTGTACTTCGCCGTGTCCCCGGGCGCGTTCGCCGCCGCGCTGCCCTTCCTGCTGGCGGCCGCGTGCCCGCTCTCGATGCTGCTGATGATGCGCTTCATGCCCCACGGGCACCACGCCGTGAAGCCTGAACCCACCCCGCAGCCCGAGCTTGCCCCAGCGCCCGTCCCTGTTCAGGCTGCGGCCATCAGGAAGTGACATGGCGACCAAGGCACGGACAACGACCGTTGCGCCCACCTCCTGGCGCCGCCGTGTGCTGCTGCCGGCTGCCCTGCTGACCGCCGCCGTGCTGGGTGGCATGTGGTGGTGGCAGACGCAGGGGAACGACGTGGAGGCCGCGCAGCGTCTGACCGGGGACTTCCACGCGTTGCGGATGCTCCCGGATGGCCGCCTGCTGTACGGGCAGCATGCAGGCGTCTCGGTGAGTTCCGATGGGGGGAGAACCTGGGGCAACTCCGATGGCGCGGGAGACGCCATGGCGCTGGCCTCGTCCGCGCGCACCCCGGGGACGGTCGTGATGGCCGGACACGACGTCCTGAAGGTCAGCCGTGACGGGGGGCAGACCTGGCAGGACCAGTCCTTTGGGAACCTGCCGGGTACCGACATCCACGGCTTCGTGGCCCTCCCCGACCACCCGACCGTGTGGTATGCCAATCTCGCCGGGCAGGGCCTGTACCGTACGGAGAATGGCCAGGATTGGCGCTTTGTGTCTCCGGCGACTGCGGGGGCGATGGCCCTTGCGGTGGGCCCGGGAGACTTCCCACGCCTCTATGCCCTCACCATGGATGCTGGGCTGATCGTCTCGGACAACGGCACGACCTGGCAACGCGCCGGGGAGGCGCCGTCGGCGGCCGGTTCCGGCCTGGACGTTCATCCGGTGAGCGGCAACGTCTACATCGCTGGTCCAACCGGCGTGGCGCGCTCGGAGGACAAGGGGGCGAGCTGGACGAACCTGAACCTCCCGGAAGGCGCGCTGCTGGTCACGGCGGACCCGGGGGACGAAACGAAGCTGTACGCGGCTGGCGAGAGCGGCACGGTGTACCGCTCGGTGGACGGAGGGAAGACTTGGAGCAAGTGAGGACACGGCGGTGGTTGCTCATCACGGTGGGCATCGTGCTGGCGGCGCTCATCCTCGCGTGGCCGACCGTCTCCCCGGTCCTTCGGGAGGTGGCCCTGAACCTGTACCGGTTGAGCGGCTCCCTGAACGCCGCCCTGGCTGGACCCGTCACCACCCTGCGTTCCCAGACAGGCGTTTCGCTGTTCACGCCGTTCCTGCTGGGGCTGTTGGCCGCCACCGCCCCTTGCCAGCTCTCCACCGGCGCAGCGGCCCTCGCGTACGTCGCGCGGGACGGCCACGCCGGTGGAGCGTGGCCGCGCAGCCTGGCCTTCGTGGTTGCGCGCGTGCTGGTGTACCTCGCGCTGGGTGCCGTGGCTGTGTACGCCTTTGGCGGCACCATGATGGCCCCAGGCGACTTCTTCACGGGTGTCCGCCGGGTGCTGGGACCTCTGATGTTCCTCGTGGGCCTGGTGATGGTCGGTGTGATCCGCCCGCGCTTCACCGTCGGGACGCGGCTCGCCGAACGGATGGAGGAACGCGCGCGCGTGGGGCGGGGAACCCTCGGCGCGTTCGCCCTGGGTCTGGCCTTCAGTTTCGCGTTCTGCCCGACCCTCTTCCTGCTCTACTTCGGTCTGACCCTCCCCCTGGCCATCACCGCGCCACTCGGAGCGCTGTACCCCGTCGCGTTCGTGCTGGGCATGATGCTCCCCCTGCTGCTCCTGGTGGCGTTCCTGCCTGCCGGGGGTGCCAGCGAGCGGCGGGCGTACCTGGGTGGACTGCGGCGCGTCCACCGGCTGGCCACGCCCCTCGCCGGCGCTGTGGTCCTCCTCGCCGGGCTATACGACACCTTCGTCTACTGGTTGCTCTGAGCTGGGGGCGGGATGTCAGGGAACGCGCTGGTCCCATTGAACCGTACAGTTCCGGGCTGTCCACCGAGCCAGGACCTACCCGAAGGTATCGGTCCATTCACCAAACTCGGCCTGCCCTTAACCCGGAAATCCAAACACGCAGCGGTCATCGAGAGGAACCGCCCAAGGAGGGCCACGTGACCACCCCCGTTCGCATCGGCGAACTCGCCGCCGAGTTCCACCTCAACCCCAGGACCCTGCGCTACTACGAGGACATCGGCCTGCTGCCACCCGCACCGCGCACCCCCGGCGGATACCGCCACTACGATGACCAGGACCGCGTGCGCCTGCGCTTCATCACCCAGGCCAAGGCTGTCGGGCTCACGCTGGACGAGATCAAGGGCATCCTGGAGATCCGTGAGCGCGGCGATCAGCCCTGCACGCACGTGGCGCAGCTGGTGGACGACAAACTCGCGGATGTGGAGCGGCAATTACGTGCCCTGACGGCCTTCCGCGAGGAACTGCTGTCCCTGCGCGAAGCGGCACGGCTCCCTGGGGACTGCTCCGGCGAGGTGTGCGGCCTGATCGAGCGTCACGTCCGCCCTTGACCTTCCAGCGGACTGGAGGGTCTAGCCTGTCGCTCGGCACCGCATGAGCGACCCCATCATCCACGCCCGTCACCTGAAGCGCACGTACCGCGTCCCCATCCGTCGCCCCGGGCTGACGGGAGCGTTCCAGGACCTCCTGAACCCCGAGTACCGCACGGTGCAGGCGGTGCAGGACGTGACCTTCGACATCCAGCGGGGCGAGAGCGTCGCCTACCTGGGACCGAACGGCGCGGGGAAGTCCACGACCGTGAAGATGCTGGCGGGCATCCTCAAACCCAGCGGTGGGGAACTGCGCGTGCTGGACTTCCACCCGCACCGGGACCGGCAGGCGTACGTGCGGCACATCGGCGTGGTGTTCGGCCAGCGCACCACCCTGTGGTTCGACCTGGCCGTGATCGAGTCCCTGCGCCTGCTACAACGGGTGTACGGGGTACCCGAAGCCGTCTTCCAGGAACGGCTGGAACTGTTCGACGAGGTGCTGGACCTCGGGGGCCTGCTCACCACGCCCGCCCGCAAACTCTCCCTGGGCCAACGGGTCCGGGCGGACCTCGCGGCGGCCCTGCTGCACGCCCCGCCGGTGGTCTTCCTCGATGAACCCACCATCGGCCTCGATGTGAGCGTCAAGGCGCGCATCCGAGCCTTCCTGCGGCAGATCAACCGCGATCTCGGCACGACGCTGCTCCTCACCACCCACGACCTGGGAGACGTGGAAGCCATCAGCGACCGGGTGATGGTCATCGACGCGGGGCAACTGATCTTTGATGGCACGACCCGCGAACTGCGCTCAGACCTGGGCCGGGGCGACCGGGTGACGGTGGTGGCTCCGCCGAGCAGCCTGGCAGCCCTGAACGCCGCCACCAGGGAGCTGGCCGTGGCCTGGGTCGAGGAGGGCAAGGGGCGCTACAGCGCGGTGTACGACGGACGACGTGTTCGCACGCCCGATCTGGTGGCGCGGACGCTGGCCGCGGTGCCTGCCGAGGACCTTGAGCTGCGGGAGGCGAGCATCGAGGACGTGGTGCGGGAACTGTACGAACGGGGCCGACGTGCCTGAGTGGGGCGTGTACTGGGGCTTTGCGAGACTGCGGTTCTTCGATCTGATCGCCAACCGCACCCGCTTCCTGATCGGCGTTCTGTCGTACTTCATCTACGTCAGCGTGTACGCCGCGGTCTACCGCGCCATTTACGCCGGGCAGGCAAGCGTGGGCGGGCTCAACATTCGTGAAGCGCTGACGTACGTGGCGGTTGCGTGGGTGCTCAGGTCCCTCTACACCAACACGCTCGACCGGGAGGTGACGGAGGACGTGCGGCGCGGCGACATTGCCCTGTCCTTGCTGCGCCCGGTGGACTACCCCTGGTCGCGGGTGGCGAGTGCCGCCGGGGAGGCGCTGGTCAGGGCGTTTCTCTTTACGCTCCCCGCTGCGGTGGTGATCGCCAGCGTGTACCGGGTGCAGCCCCCGCAGGGCCTCGTCCCGACCCTGGGCTTTCTGCTGGGAACGCCGCTGGCCTTTCTGGTGTACGCGCAGCTCAACCTGCTCGTCGGCCTGACGGCCGTGTTCACCGAGCACACCATCGGCATTCAGCGCGCCAAGAACGCGATGGTGGACCTGCTGGGGGGCGTGCTGATCCCGCTGACGTTCTTTCCGGGCTGGGCGCAGGTGATCCTGGCCTGGCTGCCGTTCCAGGCGATCACGTATACGCCCGTCGCCATGTACCTGGGAGAGCTGAACATCCTGCGGGGCCTGCTGGTGCAGCTCGCCTGGGTGCTGGTGCTGTTCGTGGTCCTGCGGCGGCTGTGGCGCCGCGCCCTGGACCGCCTGACCGTGCAGGGAGGCTGACATGCGGAGGCAGCTTGCTCTCACACTCGCGTATGTGTCCATGCTCGCCAAGGCGCGGCTTTCCTACCGGGCGGACTTCCTGGTGCAGGTAGGGTCAGACCTGCTGCTTCAGGCGGTGGACCTCGCGTTCCTAGCGGTGGTGTTCACGCGGGTGAAGGCTCTGGCAGGGTGGTCGTTCGAGGAGGCGCTGTTCATCTACGGCTTCTTCCTGATTCCCTTCGCACTGTTCAACGCCTCGTTCGCGGCGCTCTCGGAAGTGGGCGGGCGCTACGTGGTGGGCGGGGAGCTGGACCGCGTGCTGACCCGGCCGCTGGGGAGTCTGCTTCAGGTACAGCTTGAACTGCTGCGCCCCCAGGCCCTCAACGGGGTGGTGCTGGGCCTCGTGGTGCTCAGAGTCGCCTCGGCCCGCTTGGGCTTCACGTGGTCCCCCGCCGATCTGCTCATGGCCGTCACCGGTGTCATTGGGGCGTGGCTGGTGTACGGGGGCCTGTGGGTGGCGGTGGCGAGCACCAGCTTCTGGACGCAGGAGCGCGGGATCGGCTTCTTCCCGGTCTTCTACAACACCATCAACTTCTCGCGGTACCCGCTGACCCTGTATCCGGGGGCCCTGCGGTTCCTGCTGACGTTCGTGCTCCCTTACGCCTTCATGGCGTTCTACCCGGCGGCGGGCTTGCTGCGAGGGGAATATACGTTGTTCGGGTGGCTGACCCTGCCAGTCGGTCTGGTGGTCTTCGGCATCGGCCTGCTGGTCTGGCAGCGGGGGCTGGCGCGGTATGAAGGTGCGGGGGCCTGATCCCAGGGCGTCCGGCACAGGTGAGCAGGACGACGTAAAGTCCTGTGGTCGTCTACCCCAACGAAGCGGGACGCCCGGGGGTGGTATAAGGAATCTGCTCCCGAGCGCAAAGTGAAGCGATTTCACAAGCGGGGGGAAAATGTACCGCACACCCCCGCCCTCAAGGAAGGCGTGGGGTCTATCCAATAGAATAGATGGGTGACGACTCTGGCCGTTCCCGGCGTCCTTGACCAGCTCAAGGCGCTTTCCCACGAGATTCGGTATGACCTGATCCGGCACCTCGCTGGGGGCGAGCGCTGCGTGTGTGATCTGGAAGCCCTGTTGGAACTGCCGCAATCCAAGGTGTCCTACCACCTGGGTATCTTACGGGAGGCTGAGTTGGTCACCGCCGAGCAGCGCGGCAAGAACACCTACTACACCCTGCGGCAGGATCAATTGTTCCGGTTGGGTGGAGCGCTTCTGAACGAGATTTTTACTGGCTCGCCCAGCTTGACGCATCAAAGTAAATCCATATGCTGAAAGCATGACCCGTGTCCTGATCCTCTGTACCCACAACTCCGCCCGCTCGCAGATGGCCGAAGCCCTCACCCGTGCTGCGACACAGCGCCTGGGCCTCGACCTCGACGTGCAGTCCGCTGGCACAGAAGCCACCCGCGTGAAGGACGATGCCAAGACCGTCATGCAGGAGATCGGCCTGAGCCTGGAAGGGCACACCAGCAAGACGCTCTACGACGTGCCCGACCCTCAGAACTTCGATTACGTGGTGACGGTGTGCGACTCGGCTGCCGAGGCGTGCCCGGTGTACCCCGGCAAGACCACCCGGCGGCACTACCCGTTCGTTGACCCCAGTGGGGGAAGCCTCGACCGCTGGCGGGAGGTGCGCGACCAGTTGGGGCACCAGTTCGACGCCTTCGTGCAGGCGCTCAAGGACGGGCAGCCCGCGCCCGCCAGTTACGAAGACAGCCCCGCTGTGAACGCGCAGTAAGCCCGATGCTGCTTGCTGTTCTGATCTTCCTGTTCACCCTGGTCCTGGTCATTTGGCAGCCCCGGGGCCTCGGCATCGGCTGGAGTGCCTCCCTGGGTGCTGTTCTCGCCCTGCTCACTGGCGTTGTCCACCTCGCGGACATTCACGTGGTGTGGGACATCGTCTGGAACGCGACCATCACCTTCGTCGCCCTCATCATCATCAGCCTGATCCTCGACGAAGCTGGGTTCTTCCGCTGGGCCGCCCTGCACGTGGCGCGCTGGGGCGGCGGGCGCGGCCCCCTGCTGTTCGCGCTGGTGATCCTGCTGGGCGCGGCGGTGAGTGCCCTCTTCGCCAACGACGGCACGGCGTTGATCCTCACGCCCATCGTGCTCGCCATGCTCACCGCGCTGGGCTTCCGGCCCGCCGCCACCCTGGCCTTCATCCTCGCCACCGGCTTCATCGCGGACAGTGCCAGCCTGCCCTGGTCATCAGCAACCTGGTGAATATCGTCAGCGCCGACTACTTCAACCTGAACTTCGGGCAGTACGCCGGGGTCATGGTGCCGGTGGACCTGGCGGCGATCCTCGCCAGCCTGGGCGTCCTGTACCTGATGTTCCGCCGCGACCTGCCCGAGCGGTACGATCCGGGCACGCTGGAAGCGCCTGAGAGCGCTCTCCGCGACCCGAACGTCTTCCGGGTGGGCTGGATCGTCCTCGGGGTGCTGCTGGTGAGGTACTTCGCCGCTGGACCGCTGGGGGTGCCGGTCAGTGCGCTCGCCGTCCTCGGCGCGGCCCTGCTCTGGATCGTCGCGGCGCGTGGGCACGTCGTGAGTACCCGGAACGTCCTGAAGGGCGCGCCCTGGCAGATCGTGATTTTCTCCCTGGGGATGTACCTGGTCGTGTACGGCCTGCGGAATGCTGGGTTGACCGACCTGCTGGCGGGTGTGCTTGACCGGCTGGCTCAAGGGGGTCTCTGGACCGCCACCCTGGGGACTGGCTTCCTCACCGCCCTCCTCGCCAGCGTGATGAATAACATGCCCAGCGTCCTGATCGGCGCGCTCGCCATCGATGCGAGTCAGGTGACCGGCGCGGTCAAGCAGGGCATGGTCTACGCCAACGTCGTCGGCAACGACTTGGGGCCGAAGATCACGCCCATCGGCAGCCTCGCCACGCTGCTGTGGCTGCATGTGCTCGCCAGCAAGGGGGTCCGCATCGGGTGGGGTCAGTATTTCAAGGTCGGTATCGTCCTCACGCTGCCTGTGCTGCTGGTCACGCTGGCGGCCCTCGCGCTGCGCCTGAGTGTGGGCGGTTGAGATGCAGGTTCTGATACCTGAATCCCGTTTCCGGCTGCTCAGCCTTCTGGGCCTCGTCCCGCTCGTCGCCCTGGTGTCCTTCCTCGTGACGGGTGCATGGCCTGCCGCCGCTCGCGTGTTCGTTGCCTACGTCTTGCTCAGCGTTCCCCTGTTCCCACTGGACGGACGAGATTTATACCAGCGTGCCCCTGCTGTTTGCGGCGGGCGACGTGTCCGATGACGTCTACCGCCAGCTCGCCACCAGCGTTGGGGCAGGCACCCGCGCTGCTATGAGCGCTGAGCGTGCGCTGGAGCTCGAAAGCGAGACGGCCTCTGGCTAAGTGGGCTGGGGAGAAGCGCGCTTCTCCCCAGCCCATCGTATTGACAAATCTGAATCTCTCTATCAGTATACATCTATGGATTTCAATACGACAGCAGAGGTGTTCAAGGCGCTGGGCGATCCCCACCGCCTGAAGGCCCTGCACTTCCTCGCCACGGCCACGCCGGAGTGTTGCCAGAACGGGGAAGGCGTCTGTGCCTGCGACCTTGTGACCTCCCTGGGCCTGGCCCAGCCCACCGTCAGCCACCACATGCGCCTGCTAGTCCAGGCGGGCCTCGTCACCGCCAAGAAACGGGGCCGCTGGATGCACTACGCCCTGAGTGCGGCGGGCCTCCAGACCGTGCAGACCCTTCTCGACGGGCTGAAGGCTCAGGCCGCTCCTGTGTCCACCTGCGCCACGTCCGCTGCCCGCTCCCCAGCCCAGGCTTCCTAGCCGCCCCTCACCCATCAGGAGACGCCATGAACACCCTCTGGTTGCTGTTCGTCGCCCTCGCCCGTCCCGCAGAACTGCGCCGGGAAGCCGACCACGAGCGCCTGGTTCGCCAGGCCCGGCCTGAACGGGTGAAGCATTCCCGGTGGCCCCTGTTCCACCCTGTCGCCCCGCAGCCCACGCCCTGCCCCCCCTGCTGAAGGAGCCTGCCATGACCCAGACCATTCCCGGCCTTGCTGACCACACCACCACGCACACCCTGCTCGATACCCTGCGTGCCCAGCCGCAGCGGCCCCTCGAATTCCACCTGCACGGTGAACGGCTCGTCCCTCCCGGTTACCATGTCACTGAAGTCAAGGCGGTGACGGTCGAATCTATGGACTGCGGCGGGAAGGCAAATGCCTGGCGCGAGACGATCATTCAACTGATGGACGGCAGCGCCGAGGAAGCACAGGCTGGATTCATGACCAACCGCAAGTTCCTCGCCATCTACGACCGGGTGGTGAAGCACATCTCCGTGCGGGATGAGGCGGAAGTGCGCTTCGAGTACGGCAACAGCGTGACGTCCGCGATGCAGTACCACGTCACGCACATCGAACCCCAGGCAGAGCGGGTCATCGTTCATCTGCGGACGCCGGGCGTGCAGTGCAAGGCCGGGGACGCCTGCGGCCAGCCCACCACCTCAGCGGAAGCCGAGGATGCCTGCGCGCCCGGCAGCGGTTGCTGTGGCCCAGCGACCACGGACCTCATCACGCTGGGCTGATGCCTGACCCGGTTCCCGGCCAGCGCCCGCTCGTGAGGACGCTGGCCGTTCTCTCCACCGTTAGTTACGGCGCGCTGTACTACGCCCAACTCCTTCTCGGGGATGTGTCAGGGAAGGTGCGCTGAGGTGCAAAGAGGTAGAAATTTACCCATTCATCCCCCAACTCAGGCTGCCAGAGGCCACCAAAACTGCCGCCACTGTCCAAAAGCGGTACATTTCTCCCCCCGCTTGTGAAATCGCTTCACTTTGCGCTCGGTAGCAGATTCCTTAAACCACCTCTCGCCCGGCCGGGCCTGCCCTTCTCCGGCAACCCCACGCATCCCCTCTGCAGCGCGCCAGATCAGGACACTGCTGCTCAGACCCGGTGGCCTTAACTTGCCTGCCCTCACTCCCCGTCCATCGGTTCAGGCTTGGTGTGCGGGCGGCACCCGCCCGAGGCTCGCAGGAGTTCGAACGTGACGACGGTGAGCAGGGCCAGTTGCACGAATGGCACCACACCGACTCCCAGACCCGGCACCCGTGGCATCAGGGGGCTGTACGACCACCAGCCCAGCGCGTGCGATACCCACTCGCCCACGACTGCGGCCAGGAGACCTCCCACAAAGATCAGCACGACGTCCAGCCCGTCACGGCGGCACACCCACCACGCGTCCCGATGCGCCCACGCCAGCGCGCCATACGCGGCTGCGGAGAAGGCGGCGTCACCCAAGGACGCTGCAGCGCACAGCGCCCAGGAGCCAGGCGACCAGTTCATCCCCTGAAAGAGCGGCATTTGCAGCATCTCCCAGGCGAAGTTGAGGCCGAAGGCGACACTGGAGGTTCTGGCGAGGATCCTCTTGACTGGGGGCCGGACCGTGGTCACGTGCCACCCTCCAGGTCGGGTGTGGCGGCGAGCGTCACCAGCAGGCCGCCCAGCCGCCGTTCCTGCACCCTCACGGCAAAGCCCGCCGCGCCCAGCAGCTCAGCCGTACGCCGGTTCGGGTGGCAGCCGACCACATGATCGAAGGCCGGGTCGATCAGGTCGGCCACCAGGCCCAGCCACGGGTGTGGGGGGCGCACATGCTCCAAGGCGAGAAGCTGGCCGCCGGGTCGCAGCACCCGCCGCACCTCGGCAAACAGCCCCACCGGGTCCGGAATCCCGCACAGGCCCAGGTAACTCACGACCGTGTCGAAGCGGGCGTCCTCGAACGGCAGGGTCTGGAAGTCACGCTGCATCAGGTGCACCGGGAACGGCAGGGCCAGGCTCTTCTCGTGCGCCTCGTGCAGCATCGCGCCACTCAGGTCCAGCGCGGTGAGGCTGTGCAGGGCGTTCAGGTAGTGCGCGAACGTCGCGCCGGTCCCCACCCCGAGTTCCAGCACGTCCCCACGCGCTTGAGCGCACAACCCGGAGCGCAGTTCGTCCAGCATCTGCGTACGGGTCGCAGCGTCGTACCGGGAAGCGGCGCGGTCGTAGAGGCGCTGGACACGCTGTGCGTTCGCCATGGCGGTCCTCCCTGCTCAAAAGAAAGGGGCGCGCCCCTCAACAGCTCAACTTACTGCCCCTGGACGTTGTTCGCGCTGTCCGTGGGCTGGGAGACTCCCCGCACCACCTCGCTCGCCTGGCCGCCGGTGTTCAGCGCCACGTCGGCCTGTGCCACCATCCCGCAGCAGCCACCCTGGTTGTCCACCACGGCAACGCGGCGCACCTGGTTGTCCTCCATCTTGCGGCAGCAGTCATCCACGCTGTCTTCCGGTGTGACCGTCACGACCGGCGTGGACATGCAGTCGCCTGCCGTCATGGTGCTCACGTCCCCGCCCTGGGCGACGCCCCGCAGGGCAATGTCGCGGTCCGTGATCATCCCGATCGGCTTTTTGCTGCCCTGATCCTCAACAACAGGGATGCAGCCGCAGTCGTGATCGGCCATCATCTGCGCAATCTCGGGCAGCGGCGTGTCCGGCGTGCAGCAGGCGGGGTTGCTGGTCATGACGTCTCGTACCTGCATATCGTCCTCCTTGAACAGGGCTGGAACCAAAAAGCCCAATCTCTACAGTGCGGGATGAAGGGTGGGCGTGGGTGAAGTGGTCCTCAGGCGGGCTTTAGCGCGAGGCAGGGAGCACGTCGCCGCTGGTCGCGTGAATCCGCAGGGTGCCAGCCCGAGTTCCCCGGAGGTAGCGGACCTGGTAGACCTCGCCTGAGCGGTCGACACCCGTGATCCGCACCGGCCCGCCCGTGGACTGTCCTTGCAGAAACGCCCGCGCGACCGCTTCGATCGCGGTGCGGCCGAGGTCCGGGGCGGGGTCAGCGGGTCCGCCCATCATGGGCATGCTTCCGGCCCCACCCATGCCCTGCATCATCTGCATACACGCCTGCATCATGTCTCCGCCCTGCCCCATGCCCTGGGTCGTGGTGCCCTGGGCGAGCGCGCCGGACAGCACCAGCACCGCGGTGAGAACAGCTCGCTTCATGGAACCTCCCGTGGTCCGGTTGAACGGCCGGACGGGATCAACGTACCTGCACTCTGTTCAGCGTCAATAAAGTAGGGCGGGCGCAGGTGCCCCAGACTTCAGTCCTCGTGCCGGTGTACAGCGCTCTCTTGGTCCACCCACACGTTTGGGATGCACGGCGCTCAGGAGGCCACTTCATCGGCGGTGCGCACCCAGGCATTCTTCCGCTGCCGCCACACCAGGGTGTAGGGCTACGCTTCGGGCATGCCCAGCGCCGCACAGGACGTCCCGCCGTTCGTGGAACGCCGGATGCCGGCGCATACCGGTATTCGCATGCGGGCCAGCGTCGAGTTTCATTACACCCGGGGAGAGGTGCTGTGCCGCGAGGCGCTTCCAGGTCACGCCGCCGTCAGTGCTGCCACAGAGGCCCTTCCCAGCTTCCCAGGCGGGGTGAGGCCAAGGTTGTTGCGGGCCACCGCGTACCCTGGCAGGTCCGTGCCGCCCAGCCCTCTGGGGTTTCGGTTCGTCCGCCGCTTCCCGCTTGGGGAGGTGGCGTACACGTTATGGCCGGCGATGACCATGGTCTTCTCAGCCTGCTGGATATTCATTGCGCCGAAATTGGCTTTGTCCAGCCGCTCCTGCCAGGTCGCCCTCTGGTCGCTGCTGACCCGCACACCGTCATGGCGGCCGAACAAGGAGGCAGCCGACGGGAAGCCACACCAGGGCTTGGGCGTCTGGCACACGGACCGGGTTGGCTGCTTTCCCTTGAGGTCCATGCGTGCTGGAGCCGACAGGGACAGCGCAGCAAGCCGGGTGGAGCCTCGCTTCACGGCCGTCCCTGTCACAGCTGTGTTCAGCTTTGATAAACCGTACCCGGTCACGCAGCGCTGCGGCGCCTTTCCCCCTGACGTTTAGCTTTATCGGAGTTTTACAGAGGGCCGGTACGGTGGGAACGTGACGAAAGCGAGCAGGAAACCCAACGTGAAATTCACCTCTGCGCCGCCACGCCGGAGTCCCTGGCTGGGGGTGCTGGTGGGCGCCGCCGTGCTGGCGTTGATCGGCGGGGCCTGGTGGTCCCGTTCCGGCGGCGAAGCCGGAGGGCTGGGCCAGACGTTCCCCAACCAGGGGCAGGAGCACATCGCTGTCGGCGCCCAGCACCCCGCGTACAACTCCTTCCCCGCCACCAGCGGCCCGCATTACGTCCAGCCCCAGCCCTGGGGCACCTTCGTGTACGAGATCGCGCCGGAGACCCTGGTGCACAACCTGGAGCACGGCGGCGTGGTGATCCAGTACAACCCGTCCTTGCTGAAGGGGGACGTGGGCAAGCTGGAGGACATTCAGCGGCGCTTCCCGAACAAGACGGTCGTCGCGCCGAACTCGCAGCTCAAGGTGCCGCTGGCCCTCACCGCCTGGCGCCGGCTGTACACCCTGGACACCCTGGACGAGGCGAAGATCGTCGAGTTCATCGAACGGTACAAGAACCGTGCCCCCGAACGCTTCCCCGACTGAACCGCGCCGGCCAGGACAGGTCCGGCGCTGGTTGCCCCCGGTGCTGGCCGCGGTTGTGGTGGCGGTTCTGGCCGTCGCCCTCCTGCAGCCCAACAAGGGACCCGCGTCACCGCTGGTGGGCAAGCCCGCCCCGGACTTCACGCTCATCACGCTTGACGGCAAGCCCTTTCGTCTGCGTGACCATCTGGGTGAGCCGGTGGTCGTGAACTTCTGGGCCTCATGGTGCATTCCCTGCCGGGAGGAAGCCCCCCTGCTGGGGGAGTTCGCGCGGGACGCCCGGAACCTCACGATGGTTGGCGTGGTGTTCCAGGATCAGCCGGAGGCCGCGCGGGCCTTTGTCCGGGAGTTCGCCGTGCCTTACCCCAGCGTGCTCGATCCGCAGTCACGCGTCGCGATCGACTACGGCGTCGCGGGGATTCCCGAAACGTTTTTCATCGACACGAACGGTGTGGTTCAGGAGAAGCACAATGGACCCTTCACGCCTGAAGCCCTCCGGGCCAGTGCCCGGCGGATCGGGGTGCGGTTCTGAGGGGCTTCGGGAACCTGCTGGAGCCCCTGACCGGCTGACATACTGGGGGACGCATGACCACAGTGCTGGTGGTGGACGACGAACCAAGCGTGCGCAAGGTCGCGGCGGCCTACCTGGAGCGCGAGGGGTTCCAGGTGCAGACCGCCGCTGACGGTTTGGACGGCCTGCGGCAGGCGGAGGCGGGCGGCCTCGCGCTCGTGGTGCTGGACGTGATGCTGCCGAAAATGAACGGGCTGGAGGTGTGCAAACGGGTGCGGGCGTCCTCGAACGTGCCCATCATCCTGCTCACCGCCCGTGGGGAGGAGTTCGACCGGGTCCTGGGCCTGGAACTGGGCGCGGACGACTACGTGGTCAAGCCGTTCAGCCCCCGGGAACTGGTCGCGCGCGTGAAGGCGATCCTGCGCCGCACCTCCGGCGAGGCCGCCCCCCTCCCGGTCATGTACGAGGACCTGCGGGTGGACCCGATGACGCGCACGGCGAGCCTCGCCGGGCAGGCACTGGACCTGAGCGCCCTGGAGTTCGACCTGCTGTACGAACTCGCCAGGGCGCCGGGGCGGGTGTTCACCCGCAACGAGCTGATCCGCCGGGTGTGGGGGGAGGATTTTCCCGGGGTGGACCGGGTGGTGGACGTGCACCTGGTGAGCCTGCGCAAGCGCCTGGGGGAGTCCGGGCAGGCGCCGCGCTTCATTCACGCCGTTCGGGGAGTGGGCTACCGCTTTGGCCGGGCCGAGTAGGCCCGGGAGGGCTGCGGTCGGGCTGGGGCTGAGGGCGAAGCTGCTGCTCTCGTACCTGGCGGTGATTGCGCTGGCCGCGACAACGATGATCATGATTGCCGAGTGGACCGCGCCGCTCTTCTATCGCACGCACATTGAGCAGATGGTGCAGATGTTCGGCATCCGCAACATCCCGGAAATGCGCCGGCAACTGTCCGAGGGCTTCACCGGCGCGTTCGGGAGTGCGCTGGCCGTCGCCAGCTTCATGACGCTGCTGGTGGCGCTGGCCGTCAGTGCCTGGGTCAGCCGCCAGATTCTGCGGTCCGTGAAACGCGTCAGCCACGCCAGCACCCGCATCGCGGCGGGGCACTACGCCGAGCGGCTGCCGGAGATGGGCGGGGATGAGCTGGGGGAGCTGACCAGCAGCTTCAACCGCATGGCGGAAGCCCTGGAGGCGACCGAGGTGCGCCGCCGGGAACTGATCGGCACGGTCGCGCACGAGCTGCGCACCCCCCTGACCGGCATGCGCGGCCTGACCGAGGGGCTGCTGGACGGTGTGTTCCGCCTCGAGGAGGCCGGGCCGGACCTCATCCGGGAAATCCGGCGGCTGGAGCGGCTGACGCAGGACCTGTCGCTCGTCACGCAGGCGGAAGCGGGCGTGATTCCGGTGGTGCCGCGTCCCGTCATGCTGGCGGAACTCGCCCGCGCCGCCTGCGCGCAGTTCGAGCGGCCGTTCGCGAACAAGGGACTCTCCCTCACCCTCGACGTGCAGCGCGATGTCCAGGTATTCGTGGACCCGGACCGGTTCACCCAGGTGCTGGTGAACCTGCTGTCGAACGCCCTGCGGCACACGCAGCGGGGCGGCGTGACCGTCCGGGTGGACGGGAACGGAAGGGCCGGATGGGTGGACGTGCAGGACACGGGGGAAGGCATTGCCCCGCACGACCTGCCGCACGTCTTCGAGCGCTTCTACCGCTCCGATCAGTCGCGCGCGCGGGACGCGGAGGAGAGCGTCGGGGCGGGGGTCGGTCTCACCGTGTCGCGTCACCTCGTCGAGGCGATGGGAGGAGGCATCCAGGTGACGAGCACCGAGGGCGAGGGGGCCACCTTCACCGTGGAACTGCCGGCCGCCCTCCCCCGGGCAACCGGAGGTGCCAGAGGGGCATAAGCACGTGCCACCCTGGCGAGATCAGGTGATCTGCGTAGGCTGTGGCCCTTCAGGTCACGTTGCTCAAAGGGCGGGGTGACGCCCTGCGGCACCAGCTATGAATATTCATATGAACAGTCCATGAAGAGATGTGGCATGCTTACTCCTGTCCATGCGTACCCAACTCATGCTCCTGCTGCTGGCCGGTGCCAGTGTCGCTGCGGCCACGGAAGAGTCGCTCCCGCTCCCCGTGGCCGTTCCGCTTGAAATGCCTGCCGCCGTGCCTGGAACACCCCCAGGCACGGCGGTGATCTGGAAGGTGCAGCGGGGCGAGACGCTCTACGGCATCGCGCGCCGGTACGGCATCAGCCTGGCCGACCTGCTGGCGCTGAATCCGGCCATGGATGCCAGGCAGCCCCTCATGGTCGGCCGTGCCCTGGTGGTGCCCGCTTCCGGTGCCGTGCAAGCCGCTCTCCCTGGACCGGTCCCACCGCCGCCTGCGCCGCTGGAAACCGGCGGGCCTTCCCTGGCCCCCGTGGCCGATCCGGACGTGCGCGCAGAGTTGAATGTGCGGTGGGTGCTGCCCGTGTCCGGTGCACGGCTGACCAGCGAGTTCTCGCCGCAGCACCCGGGCCTTGACCTGGCCGCCCCCAGCGGCACGCCGGTCCTGGCCGCCGCAGCGGGGGTGGTCACGGAATCCCGGCTGGACACCCGCACCGGATGGGGCTGGACGGTCGTCGTCGACCACGGGAACGGCTGGCGCACCCGTTACAGCCACAACAGCGAGAACATCGCCCAGGTGGGCGATCAGGTCGAGGCCGGTCAGTGGATTGCCCGGGTGGGCAGCACCGGCAACAGCACTGGACCTCACCTCGACTACCGGGTCCTGGTGGCGGGGACGCCGGTGAATCCACTGGAATTGCCTCACGTTCCACCCGAGCAGTTCGCGGCGCGCTGAGGCCCTGCCCGGCCGCGCCCCTGCCCCAAGCTCCGCTGAAGGAGGCGGATGTCTTCCCGCCGAGAGGGGGCCGGGCCGCTCCGGCGTGGGTTGAACACCCACCCGGTTGCCTGTGGGGAACCGGCTGATCAGGGAAGATAGACGGCTGCGTTACTGGGCGCGAGAGACAGCGCGGGCCACGCCTCTTTTCAAGCCCCTTCAGTACAGGCTGAATGGGTTGATGGGCTGCCCCTGCACGGTCACGCGGTAATCCAGGTGGGGGCCGGTGCTGTTGCCGGTACTCCCGACCCGGCCGATCACCTGTCCGGCTTCCACGCGGCTGCCCACCGGGACAAGATTCGCGGAATTGTGGCTGTAGCGGGTCTGCAGGCCGTTCCCATGGTCCACGACCAGCGTCCAACCCCACCCGCTCTGGGCGTCGAAGCGGGACTCGGTCACCACGCCGGGGGCGGCAGCGCGGATGGGCGTGCCGGTCGGCGCGGCCAGGTCCACCCCCTCGTGCCCGTCACGGAAGGGCGTGGTGACGCGGCCGGTCACGGGCATGACCGGCGTGACGCGAATGGACGCTGGCCGGACGACGGGGGTGGCCGAGGACCGCGGAGCGCCGGCCCACCGGGACGGCAAGGTGAGCTTCTGACCGACCTGCAGGGGGCGCTGCGGGTCCAGGCCGGGATTGGCCGACACCAGGGCGGCCAGGGTGGTCCCCTCACGCCGGGCAATCGCCGAGAGGGTATCGCCGGGCCGGACCGTCCACAGGCGGGTGGGTGTGGGTGGCAGCGTGACGCGCGTTCCCGTCTTCAGGACACCCTGCGGCAGGGCCGGGTTGGCACCCGTCAGGACCTGGGGGGTGGTGCCGTACCGGACGGCCAGACGGTTGAGGGTGTCGCCCGGTTGTGAACTCACCGTCGCTGCGGCAGCGACAGGGAGACTGAACAGGACGAGGGCAAGCAGCAGTTGACGACGCATGAATGGGGGTCAGCTTGCCCCACCTGTGTAAAGATTGCGTAAAGATCGCGGTAGGTTCGGCCGCTCGGACCTGCAAACGTCCGTCGTGGCGCGGCAAAAAGCGCGTGCCCCCGGCAGGAGGCACGCGCGTCAGAGGGACGCTTTACGTCCCGCGCTTCATCAGCCACAGGCGGAAGTCGTACGCCTCCGTCGCCTGATCGCGGACGATATCCCGGGCAAGCTTCAGGACGCGGACATCGCTGCTCTTCTGCAACGCCAGGGTGGCCATATCAATGGCGGAAACGTGATGGGGAATCATGCCCTGCACAAAGGCCACATCCGGATTCTTGGCCTTCTTCACCATGTCGGCCATGCCGCTCATGCTGCTCTTCATCATGTTCGCCATGGCCGCGTCACTGCCGCCATAGCTCCTGAGCAGCGTGTTCATCTGCTTGATTTCGCTCTCCTGCGCCTTGATGATCGCGTTCGCCCAGCGCTTCACAGTGGCGTCCTTGCTGACCGGCAGCACCGCACGGGCCATATCCACGGCCATCTGGTGGTGCGGGACCATCATGCTCAGAAAGGCCCGGTCAAACGCCTTCCCCCCCAGCTTCTCCAGGCCGCTCATGTCCATCTGCATGGTCATGCCGCTTTGCCCCGACATGCCGCTCATGGTGCTGTGATCCATTCCGCCCATGCTGCCCTGCGCGAAGCCCACCCCGCTGACGCTGAGGACGGCCATCAAAAGAAGGTTCCGTTTCATGGCCGGAAGATAGTGGGGCCCTGTAAAATTCGTGTAAAGCCGGGCAGCGAGCCTCTGCCGGGACCTTTACAGCAGCTTTACAGAGGCTCCGTAGTGTGGCGGTGGGCTGGCCCCGCTCAGCCCATACGGAGGCGGAATGGACCCGGTATTCCTGAAGATCGGCAATTTCACGATTGCCTGGTACGGCGTGCTGATCACGCTGGGCATCGTGGCGGGCGTGTGGGTGGGCACGAGGATGGCCCGCGAGCGCGGCCTGAACGTGAACCTCTTCAACGACATGATCCTGTGGATGATCATCTGGGGGCTGGTGGGAGCGCGGCTGGTGTTCGTGCTGACCTCCTGGCACCAGTTCGCGGGTATCCCCTTTCCACGGGTCCTCTTCGACATCGTCAACCTCCGGGCGGGCGGGATCAGCATCCACGGCGGGCTGATCGGCGGGATTCTGGTCCTGATCTACTACACCCGGCGCTACCGGCTCAATTTCTACCGGTACGCCGACCTGTGCGTGCCCGGCGTGGCCTTTGGGATCATCGGCGGACGGATCGGCAACATCATGAACGGGACGGACACGGTCGGGCGCGTGACCGGCTGGCCCATCGGGTTCCGCTGGCCCAATTCCGCCCGCGCCTTCCACGAGGGCATGTGCATTCCCAACCCCAACCCCGACCTCGACCTCTCCAAGTACTGCCAGGAGATCGGTGGGCAGATCGTGATGACGGCGCCCGTCCACTTCACCCAGCTCTACGGCGTGATCATCGGCATCATCCTGTCGGTCGCCGCCTTCTTCTGGCTGCGGTCGCGCCGAGCGGGCTGGGCCTTCTGGCAGTTCTGGCTGTGGTACTCCATCCTGCGCGCCGGGTGGGAGGAAACCTTCCGCCTCAACCCCCTGCCGCTCAAGACCTATCTCAACCAGGGCCTCACCGCGCCGGGCATCGGCCTCTTCACCGAGACGCACCTGATCAGCATCCCGCTCATTCTGGTGAGCCTGTGGATGCTGTGGCGGATACGCCATCAACCGAACCCAGGTGACAGAGCGGGCACCACCTCCAAGGTCGGACCTTCTTCCCCTTCGGAGCACCCATGACCGACCTGCCTGTTCCTCAGGATTGCCGAAAATGCCCTGCTCATGGGTCAACCCGAGGAGTGAACCCACGGGCTGGCCTCTCCTCGCAAGCCTCCGTCGTCGCCGGTGATGCTGACCGCCTGGAATACCCATGCGGTGGGCGACCTGGCGGACCCCGGCGTACCGCAGTTCATCGACCGGGACAAGCCGGGACTGGGAACGCCGGAGCGGGGCGCGACGTGTTCCGGTGGGGACGGGGGCACCGGATGAACGTCCGGGGCTGGGGGGAGGGCGGATGGCTGTTGTTCTGATCGTGGACGACGACCCGGCCATCCTGGAGATTCTCACCGCGTACCTGGCGGCAGAGGGACACTCGGTGATGATCGAGGACGACGGCCTGGCGGCCCTGCCGCTGCTGGCCCGGGCCGACGTGGCGATCATCGACTGGATGCTGCCGGGCATGAGCGGGGTGGAACTCACCGCCCACGCCCGCCGCGAACACCCGCAGTTGCCGGTGCTGCTGCTCACCGCCCGGGGTGAGGTGGAAGACCGTCTGGCGGGCCTGAACGCCGGTGCCGACGATTACGTGGTCAAGCCGTTCAGCCCACGGGAGGTGGTGGCCCGGGTGCGGGCGCTGCTGCGCCGGGTGGGCGTGCGGGAGCGTATCGAGGCGGGACCGCTCACCCTGGACCTGGCTGGCCGGTCCGCCACCCTGCACGGCCAGCCGCTCTCGCTCTCGCGCACCGAGTTCGACCTGCTGACGACGCTGGCGCAGCACCCCGGGCTGGTCTGGTCACGGGAGCGGCTGGTGGAGCGCGTGTGGGGGCCGGACTACCCCGGCGTGACGCGGGTCGTGGACATGCACATCACCGCGCTGCGCCGCAAACTCGGGGATGACGCGGACGCGCCGACGTTCATCGAGACGGTGCGGGGGCTGGGGTACCGTTTCCGGGAGGACTGAATGCGCCTGTTCCCCCGCCTGCTGCTGAACCACCTCGTCGTCGTGACCGTCACGGCGTCCATGCTGCTTATCGTTGCGGAGCTGTCCGCTCAGCCCTTTATCCAGCATCACGTGGCGCAGATGATGGAACTGATCGGAACGCAAGGCAACCACATGCGCTCGGATCTGACCAACGGCATGCGTCTTACCCTGACACGCGCCCTGCTCGCGGCGCTGCCGCTGGCGCTGCTCGTCGCGGTCCTGACCGCCTGGGTCGCGGCGCGGCGGGTGACCGCCTCGGTGCGTCACCTTCAGGCGGGAAGCCGGGCGATTGCCAGCGGCCAGTACGACCGCCGCCTGCCGGAAGACGGGGAGGACGAACTCACGGAACTCGCGCGCAGTTTCAACACCATGGCGGGCGCCCTCGCGCGGGTCGAGCAGACGCGCGCGGAACTGATCGGCAATGTCGCCCACGAACTGCGCACCCCCGTCGCTGCCGTGCGCGGGTACGCGGAGGCGGCGCAGGACGGCATTCTCCCCGCCGACAAGGCCCTGGCGGCGATTGCCCGGGAGGTCGCGGGCATGGAACGCCTCACGCACGACCTCAGCCTGGTCAGCCGCGTCGAGGGTGGGCGGGTCGAGCTGCACCTGAGGAGCGTCCCGCTGGGGGACCTGCTCCGTCAGGCCCAGGACCGCTTCCACCTGGCCTTCGAGGACCGCGGCGTCACCCTGGAGGTGGAGCGGCCCGCCGCCGATGTCGTGGTGTGGGTGGACGCCCAGCGCGCGCAGCAGGTGCTTGCCAACCTGCTGAGCAACGCGCTGAAGCACACGCCGGCAGGCGGAACGGTGCGGGTCTGGGCGGGCGTGCACGGTGCCGAGGTCACCGTCGCGGTCGCAGACACCGGCAGCGGCATCGCGCCCGAACACCTGGACCGCGTGTTCGAACGGTTTTACCGGGTGGACGCCGCCCGCACCCCGGGGGAAGGCAGCGGCGTGGGCCTGACCATCGCCCGCGGCCTCGCGCGGGCGATGCAGGGCGACCTGACCGCGACCTCCGTGCCCGGGCAGGGGAGCACCTTCCGCTGGACCGTCCCGCTGAGTCCCGCAGCGGCCTGACGGCCGCACGGGAGGGGGGACATCCGCCTTGTGCCCGGCCTCCTCACGGTTGCTGCTCAACATCGCTTCCCTGCAGGCGGCCTCTGGGCGACAATGTGCTTCACGACTGGAGGCTCCCCGTCATGACGTCACCCCCACCCACGCTCAGCACGCATCCCGCCCTGTTTTTGCACGGTTTGACCCTGGAGGGGGGCTGGCGTGTCACCGGACGGGCGACCACAGTCAAAGGGCAGCCCGCCGGGGGGCACCAATCCGTGGGGTACTTCGTCGAGCGCGAAGACGGGCACCTGGGGTTTCTGAAAGCCATCGACCTATCGGGCATCATTCAGGCCAGAAACGTGATGCGCGCGCTTCAGGAGGTCACCGAGCAGTTCAACTTCGAGGTGAGCCTGCTCGAGCACTGCAGCGACATGCGCCTGAGCCGGGTCGTCCACGCGATTGCTCACGGTGAACACCGCATCCCGGGCGCCCTCATCCCGGTGCCGTACATCGTGTTCGACCGGGCTGACGGGGACGTCCGCGACCATCTGGAAGCGACGGCCGTCGACGACGTCTGGCTGCTGAGGTGCATCCACCATGTGGCGGTGGGCCTGCACCAGCTCCACACCGCCAGGTTCGCGCACAACGACGTCAAGCCGGCCAACGTGCTGGTGTTCGAGGCGCTGGGGTCAAAGATCGGGGACCTGGGGACCGCGGTGGACGCCTCCGGGACTTCCCCGCATGGCAGCAAAGCGTTCGCGGGCAGCTGGGACTGCGCGCCTCCGGAAGTGCCGTACCTCGCCGAGCAGGCGGACGCCTGGCAGCATGGCCGGCGCTGCGACCTGTACATGCTGGGCGGCCTGATCACGTTTCTCTTCACGCATCAGCACTTCAACACCTTCCTGAAGCGGGAGTTGCCGGAGGAACTGCTGCCGCTCTTCTGGGGCGGGGACTTCACCGGGCCTTTCGAGGAAGCCCTGCCGCACCTGCTGGCGGCCTTCGACCGCGCCGCCCGTGAGGTGGAGGGGGCGCTCCGGCCACGCCTGCATCCCAGTGTCGCTGGCGAGGTGACGCGCAGCATCCGGGAACTCTGCCACCCGGACCCCGCGCGCCGGGGGCATCCCCGCAACCTGTCCGGCCTCAACCCACTCGGGCTGGAGCGGTACATCAGCCTGTACGACCGACTGGCGATGAAAGCCAGCCTCGCGCGGAAACGGGGGAGCAGGCCGTGAGTTTGCCCGCGAGGCCCAGGAACCGCCGGGTGCTTCCCCGTTGGCGGGACACGCGCGCCGCCGTCGAAACCGGGGAAATGCGGAGCTTGCAGCGTGCCGGCGCGGACGAGAAAGCCCGCGCGCAGCAGGCGGGCGTGCAGCGGCTGGTGACCCTGCAACGGGAGTTCGGGGCGAAGCCCAGCGTGGGCCGGGCGGCGGAACTAACGGGCACCGCCGTCCTGATGAACCGGCCCGACGTGGCGGAAGAAGCCGCCGTCTACCTGCTGCTGAATGCCGAGCAGACGACGCCCGCCGCCCTGGCGTCGGCACGGACACTGCTGGCGCTGCCCGCGCCCGGTGAGGCGGGCATCCAGGCACCGCAGAGTACCGGTCTGCTGACCGTCCAGGCGGAGGTCCGGCGGCTGCGCCCCCTCCTGCGCGAATTCCCGCACAACCCCCTGATGCACCTGGACCTGGCGCGCGCCTACGCGGCCCTGGGGCAGGCGCAGCGGGCCGAGCGGCATCTTCAGGTGGCGCTCGCGTTGGCGCCGCAGCACCGCTTTGCCCTGCGCACCGCCGTGCGGTTTCACGTGCACACGCACGACCCCCGCGCGGCCGTGACGCTCCTGCGCCGCTCGGTCCGCACGCCGCACGATCCCTGGCTGATCGCCGCGGAAATCAGCGCGTCCATGGTGGCGGGGGTCGCGCCCAGGTTTGTTCGCCGGGCGCGTGACTTGGTGGAGAACTGGGATCTCGACCCCCTCCACATCAGTGAGCTGGCCGCCGCGCTGGGGACGCTGGAACTCAAGGATGGGGGGAAAAGCAAGCGCGTGCGGAAGATGTTCCGGCAGGCCCTCGAGCAGCCCACCGAGAACGCGGTCGCGCAGGTGCAGTGGGTGGCGCCGCAGGTGCAGGTTCCCCTGGACGAGCAACTGCTGAAGAGTGTTCCGCGGAACTTCGAGATGCGCGCCTGGGAGCGGTACAGCCTGTCCCGTTTTGAGGCCGCGCGGGACGCCTTCGAGTGCTGGCTGCAGGACGAGCCGTTCGCCTCTACCCCGGTGATTATGGCGGCATACCTGGCCGGTGCCCTGGATCCCACACCGGCCCGGGCGATTGAACTGACCCGGCTCGGTCTCACGGCCCATCCGGCCGACGAGGTCATGTTGAACAACATGGCCTTCTACCTGGCGATTGCCGATCAACTGGACGACGCGGAAGCGTACCTGCGGCGCGCCCAGGCGGCCACGGCACCCGGGAACGTCTGGAACGGGGCGAACCTGGTGGCCACGCAGGGCCTGCTGCTGTTCCGGCGGGGCCAGCCGGACGCAGGCGTCCAGCTTTACGAGGCGGCGGCGGCCCTGGCCAAGCGCAGCGCGTTCCCGCAGCGCGCCGTGATTGCCCAGCTCAATCTTGCCCGGGAGCTGCTCCGCTGCGGCGATGAGCGGGCACCGGCGGTGCTCCTCCGGGCGCTGGAGGAAGCGCGCGCCTTCACCTCGCCAGACGTGGACCTGGCCGTGGCGCATCTCCGGACCCAGATGCAGCGCCTCGGGGTTCCCCCGGAGGTTCTGCCCCCCACGCTCTTCGGGTGAAGGCGGCAGGGGGCATCCCTGGCGTTCAGGAAGCTTTCTGTCTCAGCTGCTCCACCGCGAACTCGAATTCCTCTTCGGTCACCTGGCGCACCAGCCCGGTGTCGTCACGGCGAATCATGCTGTAGTAGCGGGAGTTGGATTCGAAGCGGCCCAGGTGCACGTTGAAGGCCAGAATGACGGTCTGGCCCTCTTCCTGGCGGACCACCTTCACCGGGACTGCGCCGACCATGTAGTACTTCGTCATTCCTCCACCTGCCCTTCCGTCACCAGGCTGTGCCAGACCCGGGAGAACATCAGTGTACTCGCATCGTCAAGGGTTTCCAGGACAACCGTCTGGACTTTGGACAGTTGCGGCAGCGTTTCCAGCGTTCGCCGCACCTCGTACAGGCGGTGCTCGTAGATGTCCAGCTCATCGAAGGCGGCCAGGACCAACTTCACCTCCGCGTAGTGGCCGTCCAGGTCCACGATGAACTGCATGTCGCGGTACCCGCTGGCGCGCGGCTGCAGGAAGCGGTCACGGAAGCCCGCGACCACAAAGGGTCCGCTGACCAGCGCGGCCGAGGCGTACAGGTCCGCCAGGGAGGTGAACACGATCTTCCCCGCCAGGATATCCAGCGGTGGAAACCCGAACAGGTTCGTTTTTTCCTCCAGCCGCGCCCAGGACTTGATGCCGTCCGGGCGGGGGAACGCCGGGCACTTCATCGCGGTGCCCAGCGCCAGCAGCCGTTCGGCGAACCAGCCCTGCCGTTGGACCGCCTCGTCGTAGGCCGTTCGGGCATCCGCCGCGCGCTGTCTCAGTTGTGAAGGATCCTGAGGGTAGCGGCGCTTCAAGGCGCGGCTCAGCTCAGCGTAGGGTTCTGGCAAGGGGGGAGCGGGGTCGGTCTGGGACATGGCAGGTTCTGCCCGGCAGTGTAGAACCGGGACGCGGGACGGGTCACCTGCCTGCTTGCCTGCGCTCTGAAGGGGCGCAGCCGAACACCGGGCGGCTCGAACGTGAGCCGGAGGGCAGCAGGGGGCCACAGGCGAAGGGACGACTGTCAGAGCGACTTTCCCAGGGGTGCCTTGACCTCGGGGGACCCTTCGTGCCGTTCAATAGCCAAGTGGACGACCCTGGAGAGCCGCCCACCTGTACGGGCCTGGGGTCTCTGGGGGTCAGGTTCCGCCGACGGCGCGGATGCGCTGCCCCACGGTTGGCGTGACCGTGCCCCGCTGCTGGATGTACTCGAGGACCACCTGGGCGTCCAGTTCACGGGTGGTGCCCTGGCCATCGGCGAACATGGTGTACTCGTCCCCACCGCTGTTGGTGAAGTCGCTCAGCGCGAGGGTGTACGTCGTGGCATCTTTCAGGATCGGCGTGCCACCGTCGAGCGTCACGCTGACAATGCGGGAGCCCACCGGTTTGCTGGGGTCATAGGTGAACGAGAAGCCCGAGATCTGCAGGAAGCGTCCGCTGGCGGCGGGCAGCATGGAGACGCTGTTCTCCAGCGCCGCGTACAGCTGCGCCCCCGTGACGGTGCGGGTCACGACGGTGTTGCCAAAGGGCAGGACGCTGTACACGTCCCCCGCCACGATGTCGTAGGGGGGGCCGGGCTGGTAGCCGGGTGCAGGGCGGCGCAGGCTCTTGTCCTGAGGCGCGTAACTGGAGGGGAGCGAACTGCGAATGCTCCCGCCGTTCTGAATGGCCAACTGGGTGCCGTACCGCGCCCGGAAGGCGTCGGCAATCAGGTCCCCCAGCGCGACTTCCCCGAGGCGCTCGATGTTGTTGCCGCGCGGGAACAGGTCGGTGGCCACCCCGATCTTGCGGTCGAGCTGCTGCGCGAGCTGCGTGCGGTAGGGCGCCAGCGCCTGCACAACCGCCGGGTCGGGCGTGACCGCGTCCGCGCGCGGCACCACGAAGGTGTTGGTGCGGTCAGTCACTCGGCGACTCGCCGGATCGTACGTGACGTTCACCTTCGCGTACGTCGCGCCTTTGCTGAGGTTCTCGACGACCAGCGCTTCACCGATCACGCCGCTGAACTGCTCGTTGGTATGGTCGCCGAAGATCACGTCGAAGCCGCGGACGCTCTTCGCGAAGTCGATCAGCGGACCCGAAGGGGCCTGCGTGGCAGGGTCCTTGCTGGTCACGCCCAGATGCGTGATTGCGACGAAGACCTGGGCCCCTTGCGCTTGGGCGGAGGCGCGGGCCTGGGTGGCGGCGGCGACTGGGTCGGTGATCTGCAGCGTGCCGAGCGCGCCCGGTGCGACCAGCGTGGGGGCCTCGGGGTTCACCAACCCGATGACGGCCACCTTGACCCCACCAACAGTGAAGATCTTGTATGGCGCGACATTCTTGAGGTTCGCGTCAAGGTTCTTCAGGTTTGCCGCGACGTACGAGAACTTGGCTTTGTCGATCAGACCCTGGAGGGCCGCCGTGCCCCGATCAAAGTTGTGGTTGCCGAAGGTATCGGCGTCAAAACCCATCGCGTTCATCGCCTCGATGGCGGGCATCTCACCGAAGAAGCTCGACAGGGGCGGGGACGCGCCGTAGGCGTCCCCTGCGGTGACGGTCAGGGTATTCGGATTGTTCGCGCGGTCCTGCTTGAAGTACGCACTCAGGACCGCCGCGCCACCGACCTGGAAGGCGCTCGTGCCGCTGCCGACAGTGAGTGGGTCGAGCTGGGCGTGCCAGTCGGAGATGTCAAGCAACTGGATCGTGGTGGGCGGTCCCGGCGGGGTCAGGCTGGAGGAGCATGCGGCGAGCGCGAGGGTCAGGGCGGCGAGGGGGAGAAGCTTCCTTGGCATAGGTCCTCCTGATCCCAGGGCGGCGGTTCAACCCCGGTGCGAAGGTCAGGCGCCCCTCCTGGGCGTCAGGATGAGCCTCTTCGCGGGTGGACGTGGGTTCAGTGTAGGCCTCAGCGTGCTGGTCTTGGTGAAGCGTGAGAACGGCAGGGCCGCTGCGCCCGATCATTTACGCGCGGGGGAGCGGGGTGCCGTCTGTCACGGCATTTCCTTGGCCTGCCGGAGCAGGGCTTGCAGTTGGGCGCTGCTGAGCGGGCCGAGGTGACGGGCGACGATGCGCCCCTGGGCATTCACGGCGAAGGTGGTGGGGAAGCCGCTGACCCGCAGCCTCCCGGTGACGGCTTCCCCACCCAGCCAGGTGGTATTCGGGGCCGGGTAGGAGCGGAGGAACGCCTGAACCCGGTCGGCCGGTTCACCGACGTTCAGCAGCACCACCGGTTCACCCGCCTGGACGGCCCGCATCAGGAGCGGCATTTCCGCCCGGCAGGGCGGGCACCAGGTGGCCCAGACGTTCACCACGCCCGGGCGGGGCAGCGGGACGGGGCGGGAGATGGTGTTGCCCATGAGGCGCGGGAAGAGCACCGCCGGGAAGGTCTGCACTGCGGGGGTCGGCCTGAGCAGCAGGGGCAGCAAGCCTGCCAGGACCGTGACGAGCAGCGGGAAGGGCAAGCGGGCGGGGAACTGGCGGCGGGGCCACCACAGTGCGACCAGGCCTGCGGCGAGTCCGGGTCCCCACGCCCAGCTTCCTCGCCGCACGTCCAGCAGTTCGAGCACCTGCGCGCCCAGCGGCTGGCTCAGGTCCCCAAAGACGCCAGGGAGGGACGCCCAGAGGCGGGCGGTGACCAGCGCCACGAGCGCCGCCTTGGCCGCTCCCCGGAACCGCGCCAGGGAGGACCAGGCCAGCAGGCCGAGCAGCAGCGTCAACTGCGACCAGCCGATCACCAGCGGGCCGATCGTCAGGGCGTCCGGTGCGATGTTCACCCGGGCTCCCAGGGCTGGCGGTGAGGGACAGGGGGGTCCTCGGCCTCAGGCGTGTTCCCCAGGCTGCCGCTGGTGGGACCGGGCCACCGGCTGTTACCGGTCCTGGCGTGCCCTGCGCCGCTCATGCTCCGGTGGATAGGCCACATGAGCGCCGGCATGCCAGGGGGCTGAGTCTGGTCGGGCGATGCTGTGCCGTCAAGGTGTTCCTCCTGAAAGAGTGGGGCCTTCCGTACGCCCTGGCACCGCTGCACCCTCCGGAGCGGTAAGCCAGCGTCCTGGCGGTGACACGTGGAGCGCAAGGGGTAGGTGTGCCCACCAGAAGCGGGGTCTCTTCCGAAAGAGATTGTCCAGCAGGGGTGTAAAAATCCTGTCAAGGGACGAGCCGTGGAATTCAGGCTGGTGTACAGGAGACGTGACCGCCAGCTCACTCTCCTGCAGGCAGCAACGCAAACGTCACATCGCTGTCCCCATTGGGATGGCGCTCATGGCTGAGAACAAGAATCGGATAGATGGTTCCCTGGAAGGTAACGCTGGTCTCGGAGATGCCTTCGAAGTCTGCGAGGCGCAATCCCACGGCTGAGCCGACAGGGAGGCGTGCGTCGTCGCTACGGGCGATGGTGCCCGCGATCTGCTGCGCTGGAATGTGAGCGGTACACGGCACTCTTCCACCTTAACCTATAATTCTGTATATTCGGAAAGACAAATATAAGTGTTAAAGTGGACAGATGCACGAGCATGCGGTTCCCCCCCAACCCCATCCGGACGACCTGGCCCGCGTGACAGAGGTCTTCAAGGCCCTCTCCGAACCCATCCGCGTGCAGCTCGTGTTGCTGCTGATCGCGGGTGAGCGCAGCGTGACCCAACTCGTCGAGGCCCTCGACCAGCCGCAGAGCACGGTCAGCCGTCACCTGGCCCTGCTGAGAAGTGCCGACCTCGTGAAAACCCGCCGGGAAGGCACCAGCGTCCACTACCGCCTGGCGGACACCCACGTCGCCCGCCTCGTCCGGGAGGCCTTCAGCCATGCTCAGCACGAACGCCTCGGCCTCCCGGACCATCCGGCTGCTGATCCCGTGCCTGGAGGCGTCCATTGAACGCCCCCCCTCTCTTCGGTGCCCTACGCAACTCCCGCTTCGCTCGACTCTACGCCGCGCAGACAGTCAGCCAGGTCGGGGATGCCCTCACCTGGGTCGGCCTGGCCCTCCTGGCCTATCAGCTCACCGGCGGGCAGGACGCGGCCCCGGTGCTGGGCCTCGCGCTCACTCTGCGGGTGGCCGCCTTCGTGCTGTTCTCTCCACTGGCAGGTGTTGTCGCCGACCGCGTGAACCGCAAGTGGCTGCTGGTGGGATGTGACTTCGGACGGATGGCCGTCATTGGCCTGATGCCCTTCGTGCACGCCACCTGGCAGGTGTACGTGCTGATGTTCCTCCTCAACGCCCTCACCGCCTTCTTCACCCCCACCAACCAGGCCACGGTCCCCCTGGTGGTTGGACGCGAGGACAGCGGCCAGGCCTTCGCGCTCTCCAGCGCGACCACGGAACTCATCGGGATCGCCGGTCCCGGCCTTGCCGGTCTGGTCGCCGCCTGGGTCGGCGGCCGGGAGCTGTTCTTCATCGACGCCGCGAGTTTCCTGCTCTCGGGCCTGCTGATTCTGACCCTGCCTGCCCTGCGGGCGCAGCGGGGCAAGGTGCAGGGCGAGACCTGGGCGGACGTGCGGGACGGCACCGCCCGGCTGTGGCGGGACCCACCCATCCGCTTCGCCCTCTTGATGGAACTGGTCGCGGCTATTGCCGGGGCGCTGATCCTAGTGGAGACGGTGACGCGGGTGCGGAGCGGCCTCCAACTCGGGGAAGCGCCCTACGGCTGGGTGATGGCCACCTACGGGCTGGGCGCGACCCTCGCCTCCCTCGTCGTCGGGTTGGTCGGAAAGCGCTGGCCGCGCACTCGCTTCATCCTGCTGGGCGCTCTCGTCACGGCTCTGGCGATCCTGCCAGGCGACCTCGTGACGCTCGCGCCGCTGATGGGCTTCTGGCTGCTCGCCGGTGTGGGCCAGAACTGGGTGAACCTGCCCACCGAGACCCTCCTCGCCGAACGCACCGAGGAGGCCGCGCAGGGCCGGGTGTACGGGGCGCACTTCGCCTGGAGTCACCTCTGGTGGGCCTTCGCGTATCCGCTGGCCGGGTTCCTAGGGTCGCGCTTCACCTCGCACGCCTTCCTGATCGGCGGCCTGATCGCCCTCGCCGTGCTCGCCGCCGTGCAGTTCACCCACATCGCCCAGACCACTCCCCTGCAAAGGCACCGGGAATGACCCACGCCCATCATGGCCACTCACACGGCCCCGCCAACTACGGCCGCGCCTTCGCTGTCGGCATTACGCTGAACGTCGCCTTCGTCCTGCTGGAACTCACCTCCGGGTTCCTGTCCCGTTCCCTGGCCCTGGTCGCGGACGCGGGACACAACGCCTCGGACGTGCTGGGCCTGCTGATCTCCTGGGGTGCCTACGTCCTGGCCAGGCGCAAACCCTCGGCACGCTACACCTACGGTCTGCGGCGCAGCAGTATCCTTGCCTCCCTGGCCAACGCGGTCCTGCTGTTCATGGCGGTTGGCGCCCTCCTGGTGGAAGCCGTCCGCCGCTTCGGCCACCCTGAACCCGTCGCGGCGGGCACCGTCATGTGGGTCGCGGCGGTCGGCATCGTGATCAACGCCGTCACCGCGTACCTGTTCGCTTCCGGCAGCAAGCACGACCTCAATCTCCGCAGCGCCTTTCAGCATATGGCCGCCGATGCCCTGGTGTCGCTGGGCGTGGTGATCGCCGGGGCACTGATCGCCTTCACGGGTTGGCTGTGGCTCGATCCCACGATCAGCCTGCTGGTGGCCGCCGTGATCCTGCTGGGCACCTGGGGCCTGCTGCGCGAGAGCGTCAACCTCTCGCTGGACGCCGTACCGGAAGGAGTGGACCCGGGGGCGATCAAGGCGTACCTCGCCGCTCTCCCCGGCGTGGTCGAGGTCCATGACCTGCACGTCTGGGGCATGAGTACCACCGAGACGGCTCTGACCGTGCATTTGGTCATGCCCCGGGGCATCCCAAACGACACCTTCTACACCCAGGTGCAACACGAACTGCACGATGAGTTCGGCATCGAGCACGCCACGTTGCAGGTGGAGTACGGGGGGGCGGACGCCTGCCGGTACGCGCCGGATCACGTGGTATGAGCGGAACTGCTTCCCCACCCCTGGACGTGCCCCGGGCGCTGGTGATCGCCGCCCACCCAGACGATCTGGAAAGCTGGTGCGGGGGGACCGTGGCCCTGCTGGCCGACGCGGGGGTACACGTCCATCTGCTGCTCGCCACCAGCGGGGAGGCGGGCAGCCGTGACCCGCAAGACACCCGGCAGAGCCTGCGGGAGCGCCGCGAGGCGGAGGCACGGCGGGGCGCCTCCCTGCTCGGCATCGAGAACGTCACCTTCCTGCGGCTCCCCGACGGGGAGGTGGAGAACAACCGTGCCCTCAAAATCATGCTCATCCAGGCCATCCGGGAGCACTGCCCCGACGTGGTGTTCACCTTCGATCCCGAGCATCCCTACCCGCCTTACCTGAGCCACCCGGACCACCGGGCGGTGGGCCGCGCCGCCCTGGATGCCGTCGCGCCGCTGGCCCGCTCCCGCCTCGCCTTCGAGGGTGAGCCGCTCCTGGCTGGCCTCGCGCCCCACCGGGTCCGGGAGGTCTGGCTGTTCGCCAGTTCGGTCGCCGACCGCGCGGTGGACATTCAGACCACGCTGGAACGCAAGGTCGAGGCCCGGCTCGCCCACGCGAGTCAGACCCGGGACGCGCAGGCGCTGCGCAAGAGCTGGACCGCGCGGTCGGCGCGCTGCGGGGCCGGGTATGGGCTGACCGCCGTCGAAGTCTTCAAGGTACTGGAACTGGACCGGCGTGCTTAGCCCCTGGGCGTGTGGTGGTGTGCTGTTCCGGGAAAGGTGGATGCGGCCACTCAAGACCAAATGGTGCCCTCTTCCCTGGAATCCACTGAGCGGAGTGAGTGGCAAACAATACGGGGTGGCGGCGATGGAAGAACATTTGGGAAAGCGCCAGATGTTCTTCCATCAGACGCGACCTGGGCGTCGGTGGTGAATGCGCCGTTCCCGTGTTGTTTCCCGGCCCGGCATGCCCTTCCCCATCCGGGTGTGTTGAAAGGAATCCTATGCCGAACGTCCTGCCGATTCTGGAGTTCACCCTGATCCCGGTGGCCGCCACTCTTCTCGGGGGCGTGTGGGCCACGTTCCGTGTCCCGAGCGCACTGACCCGCAGCGCCTTCCAGCACCTCGCGGCGGGTGTGGTGATGGCCGCCGTCGCCGGGGAACTCCTGCCGGAGATCACGGCCCAGCACCGCCCGAGCGGGTTGATCCTGGGCTTCGCCCTCGGTGTCGTGGTCATGCTGGTGCTGCGGCAGTTCACCGAACGCCTGGAAGAACGTGCCGGGTCAGGGAACCTCGGGCTCATCGCCGCGGTTGGACTGGATACCTTCATCGACGGCCTGTTGATCGGTGTGGGTTTCGCCGCCGGTCCCACGGTCGGCGTGCTGCTGGTGGTGGCCCTCACGCTGGAACTGCTGTTCCTGGGCCTGAGTGTCGCGGCGGAACTCGCCCAGTCCGGCGCCTCCCGGGGACGAACCATCGGGACCGTCGCGGGCCTGACCCTCGCGCTGCTGGTGGGGGCCACCCTCGGCGGGAGCCTGCTGAGCGGCGTGCAAGACTTCACCCTGGAGGTGGTCATGGCCTTTGGGGCCGCGGCGCTGCTGTACCTCGTCACCGAGGAACTCCTGGTCGAGGCGCACGAGGTCAGGGAGACGGCGCTGATCACCGCCATGTTCCCGCTGGGCTTCCTGACCCTGCTCGTTATCGAGCAATTGGTGTGACCGAACCTCGACTGCTCTCCCGCTTCGCTCGCTTTCTCTGAGGTCTTCCTGTGAACCGCACCCTTCGTCTCGCCCTGGGCAGCATCCTGATCGGCCTGCTGGTCCTCGGCCTGAAGTTCGTCGCCTACCTGCTCACCGGCAGCGTGGCCCTGTTTTCGGACGCGCTGGAGAGCATCATCAACGTCGCGGCGGCCGTCGCGGCCTTCATCGCGCTGCAAGTCAGTGCCCGGCCCGCCGACGCCAACCACCCCTACGGCCACACCAAGGCCGAGTATTTCAGCGCCGTCATCGAGGGTGTGCTGATCCTGGGGGCGGCGTTCGCCATCCTGAACGAGGCGTACCACGCCTTCCTGCATCCCAAGCCACTCGACGCGCCGGTGCTGGGCCTGGCCATCAACGGTGCGGCGTCCGTGGTGAACGGCCTCTGGGCCGCCGTGCTGATCCGGAGTGGCCGCGCCTGGCGCTCCCCGGCCCTGCAAGCCGACGGGAAGTACCTGCTGACGGACGTGGTGACGTCCATCGGCGTTCTGGTCGGCGTGGCCTTGGTGGCCCTGACCGGGTACGAGCAACTGGATGCGATTCTGGCGGCCCTGGTCGCGTTGAACGTCCTGTGGTCCGGCTGGGGGCTGGTGCGGGACAGCGTGGGGGGACTGATGGACGCGGGGGCACCCGACGAGGCCGTGCAGCGCGTCCGCGAGATTATTGGCAGTCACGCGCAGGGCGCGTTGGAAGCACATGATCTGCGTACCCGGCAGGCGGGGCACACGACCTTCGTCGAGTTCCATTTGGTCGTGCCTGGGGACATGGGGGTCGCCCAGGCGCACGACATCTGCGACCATATCGAGGAAGCCATCCGGGCCGAGGTTAAGGGTGCAGTGGTCACCATCCACGTCGAACCTGAAGGGAAGGCCAAACATACGGGCGTGCCAGTGCTGTAATGCTCAGAATGCTCTGGAACGAGCTGTGAACCGGTTCTCCGACCCGCGACCTGCTCGCGCTTGCCTGGCCCACCATCGCCGAGAACCTGCTGCAAAGTGCCGTGAGCTTCGCCGACAGCTTCTTCGTTGCCCACCTCGGCATTGCCGCTGTCGCCGCCGTCGGGGTCAGCCACGCCCTCCTGCAAGTGTTCTTTGCGGTGTTCCTCGCGGCCCCGACCAGGCCCGGGTGGGCGCGCAGGCGTTGTGGCTCGCCGCGCTCGCCCTCGGGCTGGTATCGCTCGTGCTGGCGGAACCTCTGCTCACCGTGCTGGGGGCCACGCCTGCGGCGCGCGGTGGGCAGCATCCTGCGCGGTGCCGGGGACACCTGGGCGGTGCTCTCGGCGGGCGTGTGGATGAACGCCGTGCACTTGGTCCTCACGGCGCTGCTCTGGGAGCGGATGGTGAAGCTCGCGGACCCAGCGCTGCCGAACGCCTCGCGGTGCGCCTGGGGCAAATCATGTACTTCGGGTTGATCCTGCGCCTGGGCAGGAGGTGTACGCCGCTCACACCCTCACGGGCAACTTCACCCTGTTCGCGTCCGTGGCGGGCACGCGACCACTTCCGCGCGGGTCGGGTAGCGCCTCGGGGCGGACGACGAGGGGGCAGCGCGAGCGTATGTGGCGGCCTCGCTGCGGCCGTCCTCACTGCTGATGACCGCGCTGGCGCTCCTGGCATAGCTGGTTTCCTTCTGGGGGGCCCAGCTCTTCACAGGCGACCCGCGGGTGGTGGGCCTGATGGTGCTTGTCCTGGGCATCGATGTGCTGACGCAACCCGCGACGGGGGTGGTGACCACCCTCACAGCCGCGTTTCAGGCTGGGGGGCCACCCGCACGCGGATGCTAGTGACACTGGTGGGCATCTGGGGCGTACAGACGGTGAGCGTATACGTGCTGGGTCTGAGGCTTAGGCTGGGATTGCCGGGCGTGTGGCTCGCCATCCTGCTCGACAACGACCTGTGCGCCCTGATGCTGGGGTGGCGCTACTGCGCGGGCCGTCGGGTGAAAGCCGTGTTGGAGGCTCCATCACGGTGAACGTGCTGGTGTTCTTGGGACAGGAAGACTCGGCGCGGCAGCCCCGACCTGCACATCCTGCCCTCAGGTGGGGGTACGCGGTCGTTCAGCGGCGGATATCGCTCCATCTTCACGTTGCGGGCACGCTGGGCCTGCACGATCAGCCTCACGGAAGTCTTGAGGTGAGGACGCCACCAGATGCTGGGCGAGCGCTTTCGCCCGCGGAAGGGCGTCCCGTTCCTGCCCGACCCCGGCCAGCAGCGTGGTGCCCTCCAGAACGAGGTGCAACTCGGCGGCGAGTCCGTCAGGGTCGGGCTGGCTGGCCTGCCGCGCCAGAACGGCCAGGTACGCGCGCACGCGCCGCTGGTGATCCTGAAGCAACTGGACCGCCGGATGGTCAGGTGCGGCCAGTTCGGTGACGATGTTGGTCAGCAGGCAGCCCCGGAACGTGGGGCGCGCGAACCACCCGGCGAGCGCGTCGAACACGGCCAGCAGTTGCCGTTCGGGGCGGGGTTCCAGGCGCGTGACGTTGTCCTCAAGCTCCTGGAGGAAGTCCTGCGCCTCCCGCCGCAGGACGGCGAGGAGCAGGTCGTCCTTGCTGCGGTAGTGCCGGTAGAGGGTGACCTTGGTGCTCCCGCTCTGCCGGACGATGTCGTCCATGGAGACCTTGTGGACGCCGCGGGTGGAGAACAGGGTGCGGGCGGCCTCCAGCAGGCGCTCTCGGGCAGAGGTAGGGGTCATGGGATCTCCTGCGTCCACTGGAGCCTGTTCCAGACGGTTGGCGTCAGGGCGTGCCGATGGGCTGAAGGTCCCGCAGCGCGACCTGCGCACGTGTCACGTCCGCCTGAACGACATTGGCGGGACCTTTCGTCTCCACTGCGCTCATCAGGGCCGCCAGCGCGTTCTGCGCTTCGCGGAACCCACCGGGGTTCACCTGGCTCAACAGTGTTGCCGCCTGGAGTTCTGTCTGTGCCTGCCGGGCGGCGCTGAGGGCCGCGTCATAACTGTCCGCGTTGCCCTGCTGTGCGCGCGTGTACTCCAGAGGAACGATTTCCAGCGCGCCCGAAGCCTTGCGGGCGTGTTCCACACCGGGCGCGACGAGGCTTGCCAGGGTTGGCGCGGGGGCGGTCGCACGCCCGGCGAGGAAGCCCAGCGCCAGCCCCACGAGGACGGCGACGATCACGAGCAGGGGGGACAGGTTACGTTGACGGCGGTACAGCATTCGGTTGGGTCTCCTTTTTGGGGGCATGGCCGTCCCGGGCGCCGCGCTTATCCCTCGACGATGAGGGCGATCTCGCCCTCCAGGCGCAGGTTCTCGGTGAGCTGCCGCAGCAGCAGCGCCGGGTCGTGCAAATGCGCATAATCGCGTAGACGGGATGCGGTCAGGGCTGCGACGTGGGGCGCAACCGCTCGTCCGGCCAGCAGGGCGCGCAATTGCTCCAGGGCCTCGTGCGGGCGACCGGTCAGCACCTTCGCGTCCTCAAAGCGCAGCAGCCGCACGCCCCGCCCGTCCAGAACCAGGGCCGCGTGCTGCTCGACGCGGCGCAACAAGACGCGGCGCACCCGCGGAGCGACGAACAGCGTGTGGTGTTGCCCGCCGAACACCCGCTGTGCCTGATCGCCGAGGACCTGCCGGGCCTGCTGCTGCAACTCGTCTGCATCGAGCGGGCGGGTGCGGGCGCTCAGCGGGTGGGCGCCGGTCGCGACGGCCCGCAGGCGGCCCTCGCGGGCACTGTACTCCGTCTCGACCCGCAGCGAGGCGGGATCCGCGCCGAGCCGCACCGCCTCGTCGCCCACCTCGCGTTCGAGCAGGTCTGCCACCGTCGGATCCTGCCGGGTGACGCTGCGCTCGCGTTCCACACGAATCACGGCGAGGGCCGCCCCGATGGACGAGATCACGTCGCTGTGCGGAATCGGAACGAAGGGCACCTTCAGGCGACGGGCCACCACCGGGCCAAGTACACTCGCGGCGCCTCCTCCGCCGTACAGGGGCGTGCCGCGCAGGCCGTATTCCCGCACCAAGCCCTGCACGGTTTGCGTGAGCTTCTCCGCGCTGGCCTCCAGGACTGCCTGCGCCGCCGCTTCCATGCTCGCCCCCAGGTGTTGCCCCAGCAGAGTGAGCGCGAGCCGGGCACTCTCCGGCTGGGCGTGCGCATATCCGCCCTCGGGAATCGCGCCGAGGGCGTTCGCGGCGCACGTCGGGGTGATCGCGAAGCGCGTGCCGTCCGGCGTTGCAAGCACGGCGTAATCGGCCGGGTCGCCGGGGCTGGGGGCGATCAGCTCGACCCGCGCACCCGCCAGCCGGTCCACCGGCGTGAAGCTGGAATACGCCAGCCCGGCGATGTGAGCACTTCTTGGCCCCACGTCCTCGATCCGGCGCCCACGCAGACGGACCAGACTGCCACCCGCCACACCAGCAATGCGAATGTCCGCCGCTCGCAGCCCGGTAGGCACGTCCATCACCGTCATGTACTTCAGCGCGGGCTGGCCGTCCTTGATGACACCGATGTTCGTGCTGGTGCCGCCCACCTCGAAGAACACGCCGTCCATCACGCCATGCGCGAGAATCGCCCCACCGAGGCTTGCCGCGGGACCGCTCACGACGGTGTGCAGGGGCGTTTCCTCGAAAGCGCGCAAGTCGGCGGCCCCCCCGTCCCCGCGCACGATCAGGAGCGGCACGTCCGGCAGGAGTTCGCGCACCGCCTCCCGCACGTGCCCGGCGGTGCGGACCATCGTGGGGAGGATGCTGGCATTCACCGTGGCGGACAGCGTGCGCATCTCCAGCCCGTAGGCGCCCGACAGGTCGCTCCCAAGGCTCACCGGAAAACCCGCCGCCCGTGCCAGTTCCCCGGCCTGCCGCTCGAACCCCGCATCGTCCACCCCGAAGGCCTGCGACACGGCCACCGCACCGACCTGCTGGTCGCACCAGCCCTCCAGCACCCTCTGTACCCGCGCGTCGAAGTCCGGGGTGTCAGTCGCCACAAACGCCTGGAGGGCGCGCAGGCCCGCCGGAGGACGCGTGACGTTCTGGATACGGCGTTCGTCGCGCGCCTCGCCCAACGCGAGGATGCCGACCAGGGCCGTGTCGCCCTCCAGCAGGGCATTGGTGGCCTGCGTGGTGGAGTGCGCGACCAGAGCGGGTGACGCTTCCTCCGGCAGGTCGCGCAGGAGGGCGCGCAGGGCGAGCAGGACACCGCCAGCCACGCCGTGCTCGTGCCGGTGGGTGGTGGGCACGTGGGACACCGCGAGGAGGCGTCCCGCTGGGTCGAGGGCGACCCCCTTGGTAAAGGTGCCGCCCACATCGATGCCGATACGCACAGGCAGGCTGGACGCTGCGGCCTCAAGCGTCAAGAGGGTGCCTCCGATGCGCACCGCTCACGTGTGTGCCTCCCGCTCCGGGCGGCGCTGCCCCCGCAAGCGGAACAAAACGAACCCCACGACGTACACCAGGACCAGCAGCAGTTGCGCCGCCAGCGTCTCGACGGTGGGGTGCAAGCCGGTGAGTGCCGCGACGTTGGGGTCGAGCGCCGGGACCTTCCCGTACAGGTTGGTGACGGGCAGCCAGCCCGCCTCCTGGAAGGCACGCACCCCGTTCCCCACGAAGGCGATCGCAAAGAGCGCTGTCACCGTCACCAGGACCGGGAAGAGGCGCTGGGTGGGCAAGCGCCTCCCCAGGCGGAAGATCACCGCGAACACGGCTACGAGGGCCAGGGCCGCGAGGGCGATGCCGAGGTACATGTACCCCAGGACCGGGCCGCTGGCGACCGCGAGCGCCTGGTAGAACAGGACCGTCTCGAAGCCTTCCCGGTAGATGGTGGTGAAGGTCACGAGGGCGACGGCCCCCAGGCTGCCGCTCTGCACGGCCTGCGACACGCGCGCCCGCATGAACTCCGCGCTGCGCTTGCGGTCCCCCTGCTGAAGCATCCAGAACGACAGCGAGAACAGGATCACCACCGCGATGACGCTGGTGATCGCGCTGATCAGTTCGCGCGACACGGGCGCGATGGACAGCAGGAACGTCGCAGCGAACCACGTGACGGCGGTGGCGACGAGCGCCGCGCCCGCGCCCCACCACACGCCCCCCCTCAGGCGGTCATTGCGGGTGCTGGCGAGGTAGGCGAGGATCGCCCCCATCAGCAGCGCCGCCTCCAGGCCCTCGCGGAACAGGATGGTGAAGCCGCCCGTGGCCGCGAGGGTGGGTGCCAGGACGCCGGTGCCGTTCACGATGCTCTCGGCCTTGCGCAGGCTGTCGTCGATGTCCCCCGCGACGGCGCGCAGCTCACTCAGGCTCGCATCGCTCTTCATCCCGTTGCGCAGGTCGGCGAAGCGGTACTCCATCTCCAGGATCAGGTCGGGGTTCAGGACGCGCAGGGGCGGCTCGGCATACTCGAAGTGATCGAGGTAGGCCGCGCGGGCCGTCCTGAAGGCGTCCCCACTCTTGCCCGCCGCGTACTCGCGCAGGCTGCGGGCCACGAGGTCGTGCGCCGTGCGGAGTTCTGCGGTCACGTCCACCTGACCGGGCGCAGCCAAGGCCACGCCCAGCAGGGCCAGCAGCAGGACGAGGAAGCGCCTCATACCTTACTCTCCCAGCAACGCGCGGGCCTTCTTCAGGTCCGCCACGGCAGCGTCCACCGCCGCGTTGAACGTTTGCGCGCTGGGCTTGCTCTTCAAGAGAGCGCGCAGATCCTCGCGCAGGGTCTTCTCGAGCTTCGTTTCCAGGGCTTTGTCCTTCTTCGCCAGAGGGCTTTCCAGATACTCGAAGTTCTCGAGGTACGCGTCGATCAGGGCTTCCTCGGCATCGTCACTCATGCCGCCTGCGTAGTGCGCTTTCGCAGCGTTGAGCAGACGGTCGATGTTGGCGAAGTACGCCGCGTTGCTGCTTTTGGGAGCCTGCTGCACGCCGCTGATTTCCGCGAGTTCCTCCTTGGCCTGGTCAATAGCCTTTTCCAGAGCCTTGATGTCACCCTTGCGGGCAATGACGGTGGCGGCGTCATGCAGCGCCGTGGCCGTTCCGTCCCGCTGGTGCTGGGGGAAGTTCTTCGCGTTCTTGTCGAACCATCCCCGCGCACGGGCCACGTAGTAGATGGCGTCCTGGTACTCGGCGAGGTTCGTGACCTTACCGCTCTGCACACCTTCCTCGTACTCTTGCTCGGCGTTTTCCAGAATCTGGGCGATCACCTGCGCCGCAAACTTCGGGTCGTTGCGCGTGGCGCCGAGGGTGGCGAGCGCCGCGTCCACGTCAGCGTAGAAGCCATTCATCACCTTCTGGTACTCCGCGTAGGGTTTCTTCGCGGCCAGGGTCTGGTCGATGCGGGCGTAATCCGCCAGGAACTTATGCCGCAGGGCAGGCGTGAGGTCGTTCTGGACGGCAGCATACAGCTCGTTCGCGGGATGCTTGGCATGCTTGGCCGCCATCATGAGGTCACCGTTGCGATAGTTCAGGAGGCTGGCGTCGTAGTGGCCACGCATCTGCTCCAGGGTCACCGCGAACTTGACGGGATCTTTCGGGACGGCGAGCGCGCCGGTCGTGAGGGTGAGGCCGAGGAGCGCAACAGAGGCACGGCGGATCATGGCCCGCACTCTATGAAGCGATCCCTCCTAAAGTCAACCAATCCACTCGGAATTGTAGGAGTTGGAACCTCAGCAGCACCCCAGCGCAGCGCCCCCGGGGACGTTTCCTGCCTGAGGACACCCGGGTTGGGAGGCAATCGGACGTGCACTGAAAGCTGTCAGCCGGTCACTTGGTTGATGCCTGTCCAGCACGCGGGGCTGGCTGCTCTTTAAGGCAGGTCAAGCGCGTCCCCCTCGACTGCCACTCTCTCCGGCCTTTCTCCACGCCGAGGCAGGCCTGTCAGCACCATCGGCACTGGCAGGCGTTGTTCTGCTGGAGCTCCAACCCGGGAGGTGTGCGTTGTCGCTGCTCCCACCGGTCACGTTGTGCCCCCTGCAGTTTGTCCTTCCCATCTGCACCGTGGCATTAGGCCAGCATGCTGCTTGTGGCGCGCCGTTCACACTCGGCTGTTCAGCCGGACATTTCCCATGCTGGCTTTGTCTTGCTGGAAGCTCACGTCAACCCGAGATAGGCCATCAACTCGCTGGTCGCGGCCGCGCTGGCACGATTTGCCCCAGTGGTGGACGCCGAGGGGCTGGAGCCGACCAGATGTACCCTGGGATCCTTCGTCACCTGTGTGACCAGTCGGCCGGTCATGGTGATCCTGCCACCGGGTCCACGCAGCATCAGTGGTGCCAGATGATCGAGGGAACTGCGAAAGCCGGTGCACCAGAGGCTGACTCCGGCCTGTAGCGCGCTGCAGGCCAGCCAGCGAACGCCATCCTCAGTGATTTCACTAAACATAGGCCGCCGGTTCAGCACGCCCGGGCCTGCATGGCCTCCACCGCCGGTGTGATGGGCAATCCAGTGACGGAAACGACCGACTGAGGTGGCAAGCCGCGGCGCACCCGGTCTTCGACCAGCGCCACCGCCGCCCGGCCCGCGTCCTCTATCAAGGAACCCACGCGGAACTCGGGTTCTCCGCGTGACCCAGGTCGTCGTGATGACGCGCGAAGTCTCGTCGAGCAGCTGGAGCGCGGACATCCCGCCACCCACGATGATCACGTGCTGCCCAGCAAACTCCTGGGCCGTCGGTCATCCCTGGTGTGCAGTTGCCTGCCCTGAAATCGGTCCGCGCCGGGAACGGCCACGGGCTTTCCCATGTTCCTGTGGCGTTGATGCTTCTGCGGGCCGACAGGTCGCCCCGGTCCGTTTCGATCTCAGGTGTTCGCCGCGACCAGACACGACCGTCATCCGGACGGGCCGGTAGACCGGGAGGCCAAAGGCCTTCTCGTAGGCCGCGAAATACTGCGGCACCGCGACCCTGGCCTGCACCTGCGCGGCACCCATATCGACCGCTTCGGAAAAGCGCATCCCAGACAGGTCATGGCCGCAGTTGACGGTACTCAGGGTGAGCGTGGGCCAGCGGAACTGCCAGGCACCACCGGGCTCCGGCGACTGATCGAGCATCACGAAGCCCCGGCCAGGTGCGATCCCGCGCTTCTTGAGGTGGTAGGCCGAAGAGAGGCCCGCCTGCCCGGCCCCGATGACGACGATGTCACTCTTGACGGCGACCCCTGATGCGGGTGCGCCCGCGGGTCGGGGCAAGCCGGGAGCGAAGGTGTTGCACGGTCCCCACCCGTCCGCGAGGTTTGAGGCTCCGTTTCTCACGTCTGTGCTGCCTCCAGGCATCAGTACCGGTCCTCCGCATGGTCGGCTCGCCCCAGGGCATGATCCTCCCCGCCGATCAGCCACGGCCCTGGCACCTCCAGCTTCTTCATTCCCCGAAAGCGTCCGTGGAGGAGGGCCAGCAAAAAGACGACGCTCCCTGCCAGGGTCCAGTCGCCGTACCGCACAAAGGGCGTGAGGGTGGACGCCACGCCGAAGGGGGCGCGGTACGCGGCGCGTTCTCCCCGGGGCGCCCGGAACACGACGCGGCCCCAGGGGTCCACGACGGCGCTCACCCCGTCGTTCCCGGCGCGCAGCAGGTAGCGGCCCGTCTCGATGGCGCGCAGGCGGCCCAGCCGGAAGTGCTGCTCTGCACCCGGCCCGCGCCCGAACCAGGCGTCGTTGGACATCACGACCAGCAGATTCGCGCCTGCCCGAACCGTCTGGCGGCTGAGTGCCGGGAAGACCGACTCGTAACAGATGCTGACGCCTGCCCGCAGGTCCCGCAGAGGCAGCACGTTCAGCGCCCTCCCGGGGGTGGCGCTGATGTACCCGGGCATCCCCAGGCGGCTGAGCAGGGGCGTGTAGAGGAAGCCGAGGGCCTTCGCGAAGGGGAGGCTCTCCCCGAACGGCACCAGGACGCGCTTGTCCTGGCGGCCGGTCACTCGCCCGTCAACGCCGTACGCGCTGTTGCGCGCCTGGCCAGGCACGTCTCCCGGCGCGCCGAGCAGGACCGGGACGCCGAGGTTCCGCAGCGGACCGAGCACCCGTGGGTCAGAAGCCGGAAGGGGGCTGGCCGTTTCCGGCCACACCACCAGGTCCGCCGGACCACGGCCCAGGGCGCGCCGGGTGAGGCCCAGGTAGACGTTCAGTTCCTCCAGAGTGCGGCCCTGGGCCTTCACCCTCGGATCAATGGCGCCCTGCACCAGCACCGCCGTCCGGGTGGGTGGGGGTACGGCGGGTGCGCCGCGCCAGCCCCAGAGAAGGGCGACGCTCCAGACAGCGAGCAGCGCCAGGACGACGCCGGGATGTCTCCGGCTGCCCAGAGCGGCCAGGGCACTCGCCGTGACCGTCACGAGCAGCGTCAGGAGGGACACGCCCCCGAGGGAGGCGAGTGGCGCGAGCGGCGTATCCGTGAGCGCGTACCCGGGCGCGCCCCAGGGAAACGCGAGCGGCCCTTTGGCCCGCAGCGCTTCGAGGATCACCCACATGAACGGCAGGGCCAGCAGCGTGCGGGCACCGAACACCCAGCGGGTGAGGGCCAGTGGGGCCGCCCAGGTGAGGGCCGCCGCCGGCAGGACCAGCACGGTAAGGGCACCCCCGAGGGGACCCAGAATGCCCGCCATGCTGAGGGGCAGCCAGGCGAGGTGCAAGGCGAAGAACGCCAGGGCGAACGTGAACGCGTGTCGGAACGCCATCCGGCTGTTGGGGCTCCGCGCGAGTCGGCGGTGCAGTGCGGCGAGGGGCAGCGGGGCCAGAATGCCCGCGGCGGCGGGCAGAAACAGCAGCAGGGCGAGCGCCGCGCCGCTCAGCACGTCCCCCAGCCACCCGGGCCGCAGCAGGTTGCGAAAGCGGGCCGGCCAGGCCGGGAAGGGCAGGCGGTAAAGCACGCTCTTCACCCTAAGGAAGAGGTGTTCAGGTCCGGTCAAGGCCCTTGACACAACGTAAACAGAGCCTTCTTAAGCTTCACCGGGAGGTTCCCCGAGATGCTGACTCGTTCTCTTTTCCCGCTGCCGCTCCCACGCTCGAGGAGGACATGACCCCCCCTCCACGCCCACGTCGATCGAGGTCCACCTTCTGGCTCGGCGCCCTGCTGGTGCTGGCCGTCATTCTGGGCAGCGCCTGGCTGGCCCGTTCCTTGTCTGACCGTGGCCTCACCGGGAATCCAGCAATGAACCCCGGGATGCCTCCCATGCCGGGAATGACGCAACAGGACATGCCGGGCAGGCAGAACAGCACGCCCCCCTCGTCGCCCTGAATTCAGCGGCGCGCATCTGCCCCTGAGAGAAAGATATCCCCCGCTGTGCGACATCCATTTTTCCGTGCCAGTGATTATCAGCTGGCCCGCCGGGCGAGCATCATCGCGTTTCTTGCCCTGATGGCCTTCGCGTCCCTCGCGGTGGCGCTGGCCAAACTGACCACGCCTCCCCTCCCTGCCCCGTCACGGGCGACCCCCGCCGTTCGGGGGCGGCTCCTGAGCGCCGACGGCCAGATCCTGGCCAGTGGTCCCCTGCAACAGCGCCAGTACCCCCATGGGCCGCTCGCGGCGCAGGTGGTGGGGTTCGTGGGTGCGTCGGGCGGTCTGGAAGGCATCGAGCGCGGCTTCAATGACCGGCTGGAGCGCGGCGAGCGGCTGACCCTCACGCTGGACACCCGCGTGCAGGCGACCGTGGAACAGGTGCTGATGGACGCCATCGTGCGCACCGAGGCCCAGTTTGCGTCGGCCATCGTGATGGAGACCCGGACGGGGAACCTGAAGGCTGTGGCGTCGGTGCCGGGCTTCGACCCCACTACCTGGCAGAAGGCGGCACCGGACCGCTGGCGCAACCGGGCCATGTTGGACGAGTACGAGCCGGGCAGTGTGGTCAAGGCCCTGACCGTCGCGGCGCTGCTGAACGAGGGCCGCACCACGCCGGACACGACGTACGACACGCCGATGTGGCGCCGCTACGCGGGCGCCACCATCAACGACATCGTGCCCCACCCAGGACGGTTAAAGACGCGTCAGATCCTGCGGTACTCCAGCAACGTCGGCATGACGCGGCTGGTGGAGCGGGTGCCGCCGACGGTCCTGCACCGCTACTTCACCGCGTACGGCTTCGGGCAGCCCGTGCGCCTGGGACTACCGGCCGGGGACGGCCTGCTGCGGGACCCGGAAGACTGGGATCCGCTCGCCCAGGCCACCATGTCGTTCGGTCAGGGCCTCACGGTCACGACCCTGCAACTCGTGGCGGCGTTCAACGTCATCGCGAACAGTGGGCGGTACCTGGCGCCCCGCCTGATTGTGGGTGCGCCCGTGGTCAGTCGGACCGTGCTGAGCGAGGCGACCGCCGCCAGCCTGCGGGAGATGCTGCACGGCGTGATCGATGACGGCATCAAGACCAAAGCCGAGTTGCCCGGGTACCACGTGGGCGGGAAAACCGGGACGGCGCAGGTGGCGGTGAACGGGCGGTACAGCAGTGAGGTGTTCTCCAGCACCTTCGGCGGCTTCGTTCCGGCAGACCGGCCCCTGTTCACCGTGGCGGTGATGGTGCGCGGCGCGAAACGCGAGTATCAGGGGTCACAGCTGGCCGCGCCCATCTTCCGGGACGTGACATCCGCCCTGCTGTCGCTCTACGCCATCCGGCCAGAGGTTGAGCCGCGCACCACCCCTTGATGGCGACGGACGTGCAGTGACTGGGCATCAGGCCAGGTCTGCCCCTGCGCTGGCCGTAAACCTGGATTTAAGATTCGGTTCACGGATGCGGCGTTTTTACAGGTTCTTTACAGGGTTCCAGCAGGATGACGCATGGCCATTCGACCGTTTGTGGTGGGCTCGCTGGTTTCCTTGACCCTGGGTGGGGTGGCGGCCGCTGTGCCCGCCAGCGTCACTCTGAAGAATATCCGCCACGAGTACCAGGGCCCGGACAACTGCGCGCCAGTGACGGCCCTGACCATTCTCGGCTATTACGGCACCCGCATCACGCAGGCGCAAGCGGCTGGCACCATGAAGGACTTTCCGGGCGACCCCCAGGTGACCAGCCTCGAACTGGCCGCCTACCTGGGCCGCTTCGGGCTGCGCAGCGTTATCCGGTACGCGGGGGACCCCGAGCTGCTTCGTGAACTGGTCTCAGGCGGCTTTCCCGTGGTCGTGCAGCAGCGCCTGCGCGCCGGAAGCAATGTGGCCCACTTCCGCACCGTGTATGGGTACAGCGCGGGGCGCTTCCTGGTCAGTGATCCGATCCGGGGCCCTTCCCTCAACCTCACCACGGCGGAGTTGCAGGACCTGTGGCGGTACTACAACGGCGAGTACCTGGTGGCGTATCCACCCGGAAAGGAGGGGCAGGTGCGGGAGGCCCTCGGGGAGGACTTCAACGTGACGGCCAACTGGCAGCACGCGAAACGCCACGGCGAGCAGGACGTGAAGGCGCGCCCGAACGATCCCTACGCCTGCTGGGGCCTGGCCAAGGCGAACCTGCGGCTGGGGAACGTCAAGGTGGCGGCGGAGCAGTTTGACCGGGCGGTTCAGCTCGGCGTGCCGACCATCTACTACCTGTACCGTCAGGAGGCCTTTGAAGCGTGGACGCAAGCTGGCGATCACGAGCAGACCCTGGAACTGACGAACCTCGCGCTGAAGGCGTACCCGCAAAGCAAGGAACTCCAGCGGTTCCGGAATCTGGCGCGCCGCGCCTTGGAGGGGTAGCTGCCCTGGAGGGAGGATCGGGCCGGGTCCGAGAACGGGGGCCTGCCCGGTCCTGTCCCCTGCTGGTCGCACCCCTTCCCGTAACCAAGAGAACCGTCGCTGTGAGTGGCACATCCACGCCGAACCGCTCCGCCCCGGAGATGTCCGCAGAGCTGAAGGCCGCCGCCCGCCATGGCGGGCAGCTCTGAAGAACAGGTGAAGGTGCCCTGCACCTGAGCGCGGCTGGACCGGCCCGGTCAAGGCACTCTTGACTCCAGGCCGACGTGATATTCACCTCCAGCACACTCGCTGCGATCCCGAGCGGCGATACTGAGGAGCCAACCTCCTGCACCCACCCCTAGGCTGGTCCGGCAAGTTCTGGCTCCCAGGAGGAACCTATGCTGGTTACCGGATTCCGGCACCCTGTTCTCACGAAGGTGCGTGCGCGCCTGCCCCTGCCCATCGCGGCCCTCAGCCTGCTGGCGCTGCTGGCCCTCACCCAGCCGGCCCTGGTACCGCTCGTCATGCTGGTCCTGTTCGCGATCAGCGTTCCGGTGACCACCGAAGTCCAGGGCGTCGTCGCCGTCTTCGCACTCGGCCTGCTGGCCCTGTTCAGCGGCGCGGCTGTGTCCATGGTGACCGGTCGCCTCTGCGCGGTCACGACCGTCAGCACTCTGGCGTTCCTGGGTGCGGCGGGGCTGGTGATGTGGCGCACGTGCAAGCACTGAAGCCAGCCTCGCATGGCCATTTCGGCATGCCGTAACCACTTCACACCTACAGTCGGGGCCATGCTGCATGGTTCCCTGATCGGCCGGGTGACGTCAGCCCCCCGAGTGCCGCCATCGCCTGGCGGCCTTGTTTTTTCCGTCTCCGTCGGCAATTCCATCCTCGACGTGCTCGTGACCCGTGAGCTGGCGAACAAGGCCAGGCGGCAGATCACCCCACAGTGCGACGTGTTCGTACAGATCGGCCACATGCACCCGGGATTCCTGGTGGCCATCGCCTTCGATCTGGTGACGCCGGGCAGTCTGCCGCTCAACATGTTCAACCTCGCGGGGCGAGTTTCGAGTTGGCCCGAGGAGCGCCAGGGGGAACTGCGCGTCAGGCTGTGCGTCAACGCGGCGGACGCACCCGCCACGATCGCCCTGACGGCACCGCAGCATCTTCACTGGCTCGGCTCCCTTCAGATCGGACACAGCGTACAGGTGATCGGCGAACTCCTCCGCATTGATGAAAGCCTCGTGATGACCGCGACGCGCGTCGAACGCCTCTTCAGGGCCTGAACGGGAATGGAGGCCTGTGGCTCACGGTCGAAGGTGGGACTGACAGAGCGAGGCAGAAACCCGTATACTTCTGGCAACACTGAGACGAGGGAAACACACTCAACCCCAGTGTTTTCTGAACCAGCCCGTCTGGTCTGCTGACTCGCGAGAGTCATTCGGCACCTTCAATCCAAAGCGTCTCACACGCCGTCAGCGTCGTGAGACGCCGAGGCAGAAAGGTGTTGTTCTGTGTTTGGTCGAGCTGGATGTGGAGACGGACCTGTCCAGGAACCGGATTCGGGTCCAGGCAAAGCATCTCCACGTGGTCAGCGATGACGAGCAGGACCGTCATCGCGTCTTGATGGAGGGACTGGATTCGAGGTTGTCGCCCTGCGACCCGTGCTCCGGCCCTTGCGCCCGTGGATGCTGCAGAGCAGTGGCTTCCCCCCGGGAAGACTCGAAGAAGAGCCTGAGCCGGGCATTCAGTTGCCCGCGCCTGACGCTCTTCGGCTCTGTCTGTCCGGGCCCCGTTCCCACGAGTTCCTGAACCGCGCACCATCACTCTAAGTGTGAACGGTGCGGTCAACCGGCGGAGGGTTCAAACGAGGGCGAGGAGTGTCTGGAAAGGCTTTCTGAAGCCCAGACAGCGCGCTACCCCGCCGAGTTTGACGAGTACGGTTTTGACTGACTGTTCCTCAGGCGACTTGTAAACGCAGCCTCTCCGCACGTTGATGTGCCCTCACCGCTCGCGCGGTTGGGGTCACCTCAACTGCGCGGAAAGGACCCACCCATGCCCAGTACCATCACGCTGCTCAGCCCGCTGCTCGTCCTCAAGGCCTTCCATGACTTTCTGGTCGCAGAGCTGAGCATCTCCCTGAGACCTCTGGCCCTGCTGGTCTGGGACCTCGGGGTGAAGGAGCATCATCCCGACCGCGTGTTCACCTGTGCCGTCACCGAGACGGCTCTGGAGAACGCGGGGGTCAAACAGTGGATGGAGGGCCTGATCAGGCGCCAGATGGGAGCGCCGAACACGCGAGGCGCACTGCGTGGCGCTGTCCCCTTCGCGGAGGGCAACCCTTACCTCGAAAAGGTAAGGAACGCCGTGTTTCAGGCCGTTCGCATTCTCGTGGCGGAACGGACCGAGGCGCTGGGGCCGATCGGCACGCCGACCCTGACGGTGTCTTTTAAGACCCGGCAGGTTCGACTGACCGCAGACGACCGCCTCTCTCCGAGAGTGCGCGAACTGCATGTCGAGGACCTCCGGGTCGATCCTCGTTCGGAACGCGCGCTGGAATGGCTGGACTCTCTGGGTTCAGTGCAGTTCGTGGACCACCACGTGGAAGGGGAGCTGGTGACCGGACACGACGAGGCATCGCTCGTGCCCATGAGTCTCTTCACCAGCGCCGTTCGCGAGGTTAAGGCTTTCGGCTTCGCGGACACGTATGACCCCGCCGATCCGGGCGACATCATGGAGCTGGCAGAGAACCTGGAACGTTCCTACAACCGCACGCTCGCCTTCCAGTTACGGGCGGCGTTGCAGGTTCAGGGTGCGGTCCTCCAGGCTCGCGTGTACTTCCTGCCTGACAGTGACCTTCCTGTCGCCCAGGAGATGGCCTGGCATCGCCCCGCGGTGCCCGGCGAGGACGTCGGAACCAGGCATTTGCCGTGGCGTTCCGCGAAGCACTGACGGTGTCAGTGCGTGAAAGCAACGCTGCTGCTTTCACGACCCTTCGAGTTTGAACCAAGAGGTTCGACTTGAAGGGTTTTCTTTTGCCGTGAGCAGAAGTACCCGCGCCGTACCGTACGTCCATGCCCCTTTCGCATGCTGAATTTGGAAGTGTCGTGGACCTGATCGGATGTGTAGCACGGTCGCCCGAACCGCGAGGCGACTGTCTGGCGTTCGTCGTGGCGGGTGAGGAACTGGTGCGCTTCTCCGACGGCAACGTCCGGGAGATGGCGTTCTACCAGCGCTGCCTGATCGACCGGAACTCGCCCGATGTGGGTAGCGTCCTCAAGGGAGCGGCGGTCGCCGCGACGGGGCGGCTGTGGCAGACCAGGAACTCGATGACTCAGAAGTGCAGGGTGGAGGTCAAGGTCTCCCGCGTGCTTCAGATCGAGCGGCCGGCCTCGGACCTCATTCGGGATGGGGGGGGTGGCTATCGGCTGCGCAACGGGTATCAGCAGGTCCTGGTGTCCGGGCGGGCGGGGGGAGCGGCCCAGCATGGCCTGATCGAGAACAACACCGAACTGATGAACGTGAGTCTTGCCGTCCCCGACCCTATCCGCGATGAGGTCCACTGGGTGGACGTGTGCTCCTATGGTTCGCTGGCCTTGACTAATGTCGTCAAGGGGCAGCGCGTAGTCGTACAGGGGCGCCTGTGGAACCGTGTAAAGACGCTGCCTGCTGGTCATCGCCATACCTTCACGGTGGTGGAGGCGAGCCAGGTATACCCCAGCCAAGTCCACCGCCAGACTGCCTAGATTCGTTGGACATCTTACCTGAAGGCAGAGCCAGTCGAGGAGCTGCTCCGGTTTCGAGTTCCCTCACCCCAACGCGCGGCATAGAGGGCACGCCCCGCTGCCCTGCAGTTCTACTCTCAGACTCGGACCTTTTCAAAAAACCCATTCAGATCTCTAAGAATGACCCATACTGACGCCCATGCACGCGAATATTCTTGGTGTCGGCACAGCCGTTCCAGCCCATACCATCGCTCAAACCAGTGTCCGTGACCGCGCCCGTACGCACTTCACGGGGTTGTCCGATGCTTCCCGCGAGCGCCTCCTGCGAATCTACGAGAACACCGGCATCGAACGGCGCTTTTGGGTGAATGACGTGGAGTGGTACACCACCCAGCGTCCCTTCGATGAGCGAAATGCTCAGTGGCACGAGCAGGCCTTGGACATGGCGGAAGAGGCTTCGCGCGCTGCGCTCGCAGCGGCGGGCGTCGAGGCCAGCCAGGTTCAGGCTGTCGTTATGGTGACGACCAGTGGGATCGCTACGCCTAGTCCCGAGGCTTACCTGATTCAGCGCCTCGGCATCCCGCTGTCGGCCACCCGTTTGCCGATCTGGGGACTAGGCTGCGCGGGCGGTGCAGCGGGCCTGGCGCGCGGCGCGGAACTCGCCACCCTGCGACCTAAGGGATGTGTGCTTGTTGTCGCGGTGGAACTGTGCAGCCTCACCTTCAATGCCCTCGATCACAGCACCAGTAACGTGGTGGCTTCCAGCCTGTTTGCCGATGGAGCCGCTGCAGTGGTGCTGGGACACGAGGGTGGCCCCGAGATCGTGGGCAGTTTCACCCGGATGCTCCCGGAGAGCTATGACGTGATGGGCTGGGACGTGGTACCAGAGGGCCTGCGCGTGCGCTTTGCGAGCAGTATTCCCAACCTGCTCCGCGGCGAACTGGGGAATCTGATTCGGGACGGGCTGGCTGAATACGGCCTCAGCCAAGACGATGTGGGACTGTGGGTGCTTCATCCTGGGGGAGCCAAAGTTCTCACCGCCTATGAGGAGGCTCTGGAGGCCGCTGGACCGAGCCTGGAGGCGTCCGCCCACGTCCTGCGCCACTATGGCAATATGTCGAGTCCTACGGTGCTGTTCGTCCTCCAGCATCTGCTCCAGCAGGGGCAGGTGCAGCCGGGCACCAACTCAGTCCTGTTGGCCCTGGGGCCGGGGTTCGCGGCTGAAGGCGTCATCATCCGGTGGTGAGGAGAGGAGTGCTAACCTTCGCTATGCACATCATCCTCGCCTATCAAGGCCCAGAGAGCGACCCGTCCGCGCTGGACGACGCCCATGCCAAGGCCGTTGAAGCAGGGCTACAGCCGTTCCCTATCCAAGAGCAGGCCGGGCGCCGTCAGTTCACGGTCTACTCTGAAGGGGCGTTCCCGGCGGCCTTCAAGCGTTGGCTGACGGACTATTGCCTGGCCGACTGGGTGCATCTGGTCGTTGAGGAGGGTGAGGGCCCAAGGTTTTACGACGACAGCGCGGCCATCACACGGCTGTAAAGCTGCCGGGCCACCGCTAGATAATCTTGTCCAGGGCGCCGTTCGCCTCCACGAGCGGCGCCAGTGGCTTATCAAGGCGCCTCGCCAGCTCGGCAACTTCCGGGTTCTCGGGCACGAGGCTAATCATCCGCCGCACCCAGCGGGCCACGCTGGCGAGCGCCTCCGCATCCTGCGCTGCGTTCGCAGCCGCCAGCAGGGCTTGGTACACCGCGCCCTCAAGTTTGTCGTTGACCTCGCGGGCGAAGGCGGAATCACTTCGAGCGGCGAAAGGCCCCTGATACAGCTCGAACATGCCCTCCAGATCGCCCCGCGCCAGCGCCTCGTAAGCAGCGTCCACATCCAGTTTCAGGTTGAGGTTGTCGGACAGACGGTAGCGGGCCGGGGCGTTTTTACGCTCCTGCGAAGCCAAAAGCTGATCCTTGCCGAACTGCTGGCGCAGCAGCATGATGACCTGCCGCACGTAGACCTTTGCCGCCTCCGTGGACTCCAACCACTTTTCCGACAGGGCCGACTCGGCGATCTGTTCGATGGTTTCGTTTGGCCGCAAGGTGAGATAGGCCAGGATGAGGAGCACCTCCCGCTCATCCAGGCGCCATTTCGTGGCCTGTCCCTTCCCCTTGATTTCCATGCGGCCAAGGGTGCGGAGGTATAGGGCCTGGTCCTGGGGCGGCGCAGGGGCCTTGCCCCGAATCACCCGAATCAGTTCGGCCGTCTCCGGCTGAGACTGCCCGTACAGCAGGACGCTTTTCATACCTTCCAGGTCGTCGTAAACGATGAAGTTCCCTCCCCACCGGATCAGGGCAGAAAGCCCTTCGGCCAAGTGGGGGACAGCGAGTGCGGGGGCACCCGCCTTGTAGAAGGCGTCGGCAAGGTACAGATGACAACGGATGATCTCTAGGCGCTGCCCACCCTCCCGGGCGGCCTCCAGCGTTTGTTCCAGCTTGTTGATCGCGGCGATATAGCCGCCCTTACGCAGCCAAATCACCGCCTCAATGATTCGCACGCTGGTCGGGCGCAGGCTCGGGTCAGGCAACATCCTGTCAATCAGCTTGTGAGCTATGCCGTGCTGCCCCATTTTGCTGATCGAATCGAGGAGCAAGGGGCCGACCCATACTAGGCCCTCAACATGCCGCTGTGACTTGTCGCTCAAGATCATTTGCAGCTTGACGAGGTTCGTCGCAAAGGTCAGACGGTTTCCTGTCAGGCGGCTCATGACGGTCTCGCACAGCTTGAGTGTGAGGCCAAAGTAGGAGCTTGCCCGGTTGCTCACATTGGCGACGTACCGGCGCATCTCATGCAGCGTGCGTCCTGCCTCGGCAACCCGGTCAGTGTAGGCGTACACCATGAAAAGCTTGAGGCTGGTGTCTACCCAAAGAGCCTGTTCTTTACTGGGATCGGACAGGTCAAAACTGTGCTTGATATAATACTCTGCTTTTTGATAGTCACCAGAGAGAAGCAAGGTCGCGCCGAGCATGTTCGCGGCGATTTGCATTCCCCGCTTATTCCCCACGGCCTGAAACTCCCGGTAGGCCCGTGTGAGCAAACCAACGCCGTAAGTGGCATTGCCCATGAAACACTCTAAAATTGCAGTCCACCTCAAGACCATGCCGTGTAAGAAACCGTGGCAACTGGAGCGCAGCAAGTGTAGCGTCTCAAGGGCTTCAGTAAACTCAAAAAGGGCGAATCGGCAACCACACAGCTCGATAGCACACTCTATGTTTCCGTGGTCGGCTGCATATCCTAACGATTGCTTGGCTTCCTGAAAGAGGCCCAGTCGAAATTGGCTGATACCCATAAGTCCCACTTCCTCTACGGTAAGTGGCCCCTTCAATTCCTTTGCCCTAAGCTGGCGAATGACTTTATCATAGTCAAAGTCTAGAAGCTCTAGTTGACGTTCTAAGCTCTGTTCAAAGCGCATACGCTTACCTCTTCGAGGAGCGAGGACAGAGAGACGAAAGCAGAGCGGGATGTCGATAAGCCTAGCAGGAGGCGCACGCGCCGTGTTCGGGGAAAATGCACAATTCCTCAGTTGGTGGACGTGGTCAGAGGCGATACTGCGGTAGATTCTGGCAATCCGGCTGCCCCTGTAGGTTTGGCTAGACGGAAGCCCCAGGCCGCCACAGGGCCGAGCTTAGAAACGTGTCCTGGCGTATGGTAACAGCGGTAACAGCACACTCCCTAAACTCTCGGACATGGCTCTATACACGCTCACGTCAGCGCTGCAGCCGCTGTTTCGCCCCTGGGGCGGCTGGCGTGAGCTGTTAGCTAGTTGGAACACTGCCTCTCGCGCCGCTCGCCTCCCGCTACTCTTAACGATCTTGACGCTTGTCGCTCTGGACTTTACCCGGTACGTCCTGGCGACGCTGCTCGCCCTGTTCGCCGCCGGGCTCGCCGCCCTGATCGGCGTTGGATATGTGGGAATCATGCTCTTCGCTGTGCTGTTCTCCGGGCTGGTCGGTGGCGCGTTCGCCGCACGCGATGTGCCTGCCGGTTGCGCCTGGAATGACTGCGGGCAATCAAGAAACTGGCCATGAAACTCATCCCACGCGAGCGTCTCCTGGGCGCGCTCTGGCAACGAGATCCACCGCGGGTGGTCTTGCTGCTCGGTCCGTCGGGCTACGGCAAGACCATCCTGATGGCCCAAGCTGCGGAGGCTGCTGAATTCTGCCTCTGTCTGGATCTCCGTGAGATCGAGGGGGACGCCCACAGTCTGGTCGAGGAGATTGCCGAAGCGCTTTTGGACGCGCATCCTGACGTCGCACGGGAACTCCGCCAGGGCAACGGCGAGCGGACGCTGCCTGCAAAACGGGCCGCCAAGACGCTCGGCAGGCTGCCCCCCGCCCTGTTCCTGGTCGACCACGCCGAACGGTTGCGTGCTGACAGCGAGGCGTGGCTGGTGGAGTTGATTCGGACCCTCCCATCACAACACCGCATGATCATTGCCGGACGCACACTCGACTCCTTTGAGGTGCCGTACCTGGTGGCCACCCAGGACGTCAGGGTGATTGGCCCGGAGCAACTGGCCTTCGACGACGACGAACTGCGCCTGCTAACGGCGGGCACGCCTCGTGCGCCCGATCCGGCCACACTTCAGCAACTGCACGGCTGGCCGCTTGGCGTCGCGCTGGCCGTCACCGGCGCGTACGGGCAGTCGGCCGCCGAGCTGCTCAGAGGTCTGCTGCGGGCCCTGCCGCATGACCTCCAGCGGACCCTGCCGCACCTGGCCCCATACGACACCTGGACCGACTCCCTCCCACAGTCCCTGGGATTGGACGTGCCGGACAACTGGCTGGGCACCCTGCTCATGGCGCGGTGGCCACTGCTGCAAAACGGTCAGGGTGGGTTCAATCCCCACACGGTAGTGCTGGGTGTACTCGAAGAGCAACTGCGACGGGACGCGAAAGAATGGCAACTGGCCTACCGGCAGGCGGCCGAGCGCGCGCTCGCGCAAGGCCGCCCCCTGCATGCCTTTCAGCTGCTGCTGAACGTCAACCTGACCGATGAGGCGACCCAGCTGGCGGAGAGGGCTGCGCCGACCCTCATGGGTCGGGGCCAGTTCCTGGTGATGCGTCAGGCGCTCGGTCAACTTCCGAAAGAGGTCATCACCCGCTCACCTGTCCTGGCGATGCATTACGGCGTCGCCCTCATCGAGACCGAACAGCTTCAGGCGGGGATGGCGTACCTCCAGATGCTTGCAGAACGTCCGGAAACACGTGTCCAGGTGCTGCCGGCTCTCGCCCACGGCCTGTTTCTCCAGGCTCGCATGCTCGATGCGAAGGGGTTGATCGACGAGGCCAAAGAGCACCTGGAGCACTACAGCGTCGAACAGCGACTGGAGCTGATGTCGGCCGAGGGCAACCTTCTGCGCGAGATGGGGCACTCCGAACAAGGACTCGAGCGCCTGCTCGAAGCGGCACGGCTCGCCGAGAGGAACAATGCAGAAAAAGCGCTGGGCATTGCCATGGTCGGGCTCAACGTCGGGTACCTGCGCCTCTCCAAGGTAGACGAGGCCATGAACGCCGCAAAAAAGGCGCACCTGATCTTCGAGCGTCTGGGCATGGTGGGCCGCCTGCCCATCCCGCTGCTGAACACCGCGATCCTCCATGCCGCCAGGGATGAACTGACGCCGGCCAAAGAGCTGCTGTACCGGGCGCTGAAGATCGCTGAGGAGCAGCAGGCGCGGTCCCTCACGTCCGTGTACTTCGCTCTGGGTGGGGTGTATCTGAAGGAAGGCCAGACCGAGGAGGCCGTGAGTTACTTCATGAAGTCCGTGGAGCGCGCGCGGGTCAGTGGCCGCCCCGACCGGCAGTACCTGGCTGAGATCCTCCTCTCGGAGGCCCTGCGTGCGCAATTCCATCAGGTGGACGCCGACCGCCACCTCGGACTCGCCGAGAGCCTGCTGGAACTGCACCCACAGTTGAAGGAGAATACCACCCTGGGCGGGCTGATCCGGTTTCAACAAGGCCAGCGCGCCTACGCACAAGGTTTCAAGGAGGAGGCCACCTCGCACTTCCGGGCCGTACCCACCCATGCCGGTGAGATTGGCGAGTGGGCCGCCCGAGCCAGCCTGTACTGCGCCCTGATTGCCTATGAGCAGGGCATGCTCACCGAGGAGCACATCCGCACGTTCATGGAACGGCACCGCCAGCAGCAAAGCCGCCGTTACCTCTCCCCCGACCTGGCCGTCACCCGCCCGGTGTTGCGCGAGGCCGTGCGCCGAGGCTGGTTCGTGCCGGAACTCCAGGAGTTCGCGTTCGGCCAGGTGCAGGATCAGCGGCACCGGCTCTCCATCAAGACGCTGGGGACCTTGACGGTCACGCTTGACGACGAGCCGCTGCCACTAATCGGCAGCAACGTGACCCGTGCCCAGGAACTGATGGCCCTGATGGCCCTGGTTCCGCCAGCGACGGCCAGCGAGTTGCAACGCATCCTGATCGGCGAGAAAAAGGGGGACCACCGCAACGCCCTGTCCACCGTGCGTCAGTCGCTGGCCAGGGCCACCTGTCTACGGGACCCGGTCGTACAGGACGCCGCCCGCCGGTACAAGTACAACGACGAACTTGACGTCCGCACCGACATCGACGAGTTGCGGCGGGCCACCCGCATGAGGAATATCCTCGCGCTCCGCAAGCTCCTCGGACAGGGCACGGACTTCCTGCCGGGGATCGACAGTGCCTGGGCGGCCGACCTGCGCGAGACGGAGATTCCGGATGTTCTGTGCGCCGCGTACGAGGTGCTGGGTGCCGAGGCGCTCGAGCGCCACGCCTTTACCGAGGCGCTGCGGTACTACGAGGCCGTGCAGCACCTGAGTCCCACAGAGAAGATCCTGCGGACGATCATCGAGATTCACCGCGCGCTAGGCGACAGCGTCAAGGTGCAGCACACCGAACGCGAACTCCAGATCCTGTTCCCCCACTGACGGCCGGTTAGGGATCACCTCAGGGCTGCCGGGACAGGCACCGCGCGGATCATCAACAGGCGGGCGGCTGGCGCGAACGGCGAGACCTCCAGCATCCGGCCTTCGAGGCCGTGCGCGGCGAGGATATCGAGCAGCGGCGCCGCGTCAGCGTGAGCGGCATACGTCTGACAGACCAGCCAGAACTGCCCGGCAGCGTCACGACAGAACGTCGGCCGGTCGAAGAACGCCAGTCGCTGCGTGAGGCTCAGCACGGCACGGACGCGGCGAAGCGTCCCCAGGACCACGCGCCGGTCAGTGGTGTCCACCGCACGGTCGGGCTCGAACCCCAGGGTTGCGAGCGCCGTGCCTTCCGCCTGCGCCAGTCGGCTGTCCGCCGACAGCACGTCGAGCATGATGAGCAGGGCGTCACGCCAATGCACCGTGGAATGCAGGACCCCCAACGCCTGGCCGAGACGGGCCTGCACCGTCGTCAGCATGCCGGCCTGATGCAGGCCGCGCTCCAGGTCCTCCCAACGCTCCCCCGCCGCAAAGTTGGGACAGTGCGCGGTATAGGTGCCGTCCGGCAGCCTCCACAGCCGCTCCCGGCCCGAACCGACGGACAGGTAACCCGCCACCACGGCCGCCAGGCGTTGGTTCAGGTCAGGAAACATGGTGGCCACGCCTGAAGCATAAGCAATTGAAATCACACGCCTGTCACGTGGCTCCACAAGGTTTCCACAAGAGTTAGCCAAGATTCCACAGGGCGTTTCCTACGGTACGCGGCATGGGAGCCGCCCGAGAGCACCACCGCACCGCACACCGCCAGACGGTCCTGACGGTGCTGAACGACCCCGACCACCCATCCCTCTCCCTCGCCGAGCTGCGGGAGCAGGTCAACAGGGTCAGCCGCGCGGGATACGACACGCTGGCGGCCGTCACCAAGGAGCTGTGTGAGGAAGGGCTGATCCAACGCCACGGCGGCAACGGCGGGCGCTTCATGCTGCCCGGACGTGAAGCGGAAGCGATGCGCGCCCTGGAGGATCGGGTGCGCGCGTACCTGGCCAGCTGCACGGAGCCCGTGGCGTACAACCGGCTGTACGCGGACCTGCTGCTGGACAAGACCACCCTCACGACCATCCTCGGCCGGTTGGTGGAACAGGGCACGCTCACGGTAGTGGAAAGCCCCAGCCTGGGTAAGAAGCTCTACCGCCTGGCTGAAACGTCCACGGGTGAGCCCGAGGACTTCGACGTGGACCTCGCCGGCGCGCTGCTGACGGTGCTCAGGCGCTGGGGCCGCGTGCTCGTCAGCCACCCCGACCTCCAGCGGTTGGGCAGCAGGGCCAGCATCAAGCGCGCCCTGGCACACCTCGCCCGGTATGGCCTGGTGCAGGAAAACGAAGGCGGACGTGACGCGAAGTACAGCGTGTACGTCCACGTGGCCCACAGCGCTCACGTGGTCGCCCAGGTCCTGGGGATCATGGCTCGGGAACTCGGCAGGCCCGCGGCACCCCTCGCACCCGCTCCTCAGCCCGTCGTGGCCGCCGCCGCGACGCCTCTCCACACCCAGGAGAACGCCGTCCATGACGAACTCAGCACCAACCACCGTGCCAACCCCACAGGCTCCTCGTCCGGCGCAGCACCTGTGGCTGCTGGTCCGCAATCTGCCGGGCACACCCGGGGTGGAAGTGACGGAAGTGATCGCGCAGGGCGGCGCGGGACGCTCCTTCCAGTACCAGTTGCCTTCGAATCCGGACCGGCAGGCGCTGCTCGGCGGCGTGCTGCTGCAGGCGGTCAAGCGGTGCACGAACAACGGCGTCATCGCCCTGCACAGTCCACACGCCGAATACGTGCGGATCGCCGACCGCCAGGGAAAGCGCCCGCCGGAACTGGCCAGCGCCCTGAAGCGCCACAACCTGACGCTCACCCTGGCCCGGCGCATCAACGGCGTGGGTCTGTTCGCGGACTACGCCGAGGCGCTGCACGAACACCGCATTCCGGAGCTGCCCCCCATGATCGACTTCCAGCTTCACACCGGGTGCATCACCGACGGTCAGGAGGCCTATGTCGGTGCCGTCCTGGCAGGGCATGGCCGGCTGCACACCTGGCGCAACACCAGCAAGGGCCACGACCTGACGCTCTCGGAGCTGCACGCCGTGCGCTGGGCCTTCACCACCCTGCCCGCCGGGAGCACCGTCGAGATCCACAACCAGACGCCGGATGCCCGCCGGCTGTGGACCGAGCCCGAGGCCGTGCTCGAGGAACACGCGGCTGGCCTCAAGCCGTACATGATCAAACTCGCCCAGATCATCTCCAGTAAGCAGCTCCGGTTCCAGGCACCCAAGAGCGCAGCACACCCAGGGCTGTTCCGGCAGCACGCCCGGCTGATGGCCGGCATGCAGTTCGCGGACGCGGCCAGGGAGCGGCACGCGTGAACTTCGACCTCCAGACGCTCCACGCCCTCGGCTTCCTGCCAGAAGCGCCGCACGCGGCGGCCAGAAGCCTTCTGGAGCGCGATGGTGGAACGCCCCTGGGTGCCGTCGCAGCCGTTCTGGGAGAGCAGGCCGCGCACCTCTGGGGCCAGATGGCGCGGGAACTGGGCTGGCCGTTCTACCCCGACCACAAGGCCCTGAAGAGCCTCGAAGGCCACCTCCTCGATCACAGGGCGGCGCTCAGACTCGGCGTCCTCCCCCATCGCTGGCAGTACACGCACCTGCACGTGCTCACCCACGACCCGGGAGTGCGGGCGGAAGAGTTGCATGAACTGGGCAGCCACGTCGCCCTGGAGCTTGTCCCGCCCGACGTGTACCGCCGCGTCTCCGCGCTGCTGTACCCCCGGCTGCCGTTCGAGCGCTTCGACGAGGCGGAGGCACTGGCCATCGCTACTGGGCGGGGCGCGCGTCTTTTCGCGGGCGGCAGTATCGCCCAGTGGCGCGCCCGCTGGCTGATTACCGAGGCCCAGGCGGCCGAAGCGCAGGCCATCCTGAACGGCTTCGAGTACGTCAACCCTGAAGTCAGCGCCCCTGATCCCAGCACGCTCAGCCTGCTGCCTTTGGACACGATGGTGATGCTGCGTGCCTACCCATATCGCCTGGTAGGCGGCCGCCTCCAAGTGCTGATGAGCGAACCCAATGACCGGGCGGTCCGCACGCTCGAGCTGACAACGCAGCGCAGGGTGGAACCGGTCATGACAGCCCGGGCCTCCCTGGACCTGCTGCTGAACGCAACCCCTGAGACTCAGGCGACCATCACGGCCCTCGCGGAGATGATCGGTGCGTTGGGGCCGGTGCCGACCGAGCTGGAGCCGACCATTGTCGGCGAATAGGCTGCTGGACGACGCGCTCGCCGCCCACGCCGCGGGCTTGGTGGTCATGCCCGTGAACGCGGGCGGGGCGTACGACAAGAGGCCGCACCTCGTGCTGATGGAGACCGGGCACCGGGCACCCAGCCGCAAGTCCCCCGGCCGGTGGGCGCCTTCCTGGCGCCCGCTGATGGTTGAGCCGCCCAGCGAGGACATGGTGGTGGCGTGGTTTCGGCACCCGGCGGGCAAGGGGCTGGCCTTTGTCACCGGGCAGCGGTCCGGGCGGGTCGTGATCGACCTCGACGGCGCGTCCGGGGACGAACTCCGGCAGCGGTGGGGCGTGCGGCCCCATGTCCGCACCGGCAGCGGGGGGTGGCACGTCCACGTCGCCGCGCCCCCCTGGCGCGTCCCCACCCTGAACAGCAAGAGCATGACGGCGCTCGGCGCGGCCTACCCCGGGCTGGACAGCCGGGCGGACGGCGGATACGCGATCCTCCCGCCCACGGTTAGCCGCGCCGGGCCGTACACCTGGCGGCGCCCCCTGGCCGATCTGGAAGGGACAGACTTCCTGCCCGTGCCCGCCCAAGTGCTGCTGGGCCTGCTCAGTCCCCCCGTGCCGCCCTCGGCACCACCGCCAGCCGCCCGGCCTGACCCTCCGCGTGCCCTTGCTGGAACCGGAGGGTCTCCCCCACTGGCCACCACCCAGGACGCCGTGGACGAGGCACTGCGCCTGGTGAACGCCCTGTACGGGCGCGACAACGCGGGGTTCTGGCTCGCGCGGGTCTTGCGTGACCGTGGGCAGGGCCGCGAGGAAGTGAAGGCGTTGGCGTTCCACATGATGGTTCCCGGGCACAACACCAAGGGGGAGATCGAGCCGTACACGAGGGAACAGTGGGAAGCGTCGGTGGACTCGGCGTTTACCCGTGCCGCCCGGGTCAAAGCCAGAAAACCGGAGCCAGTCGCCACGCCTGACCGCCTGGTCGGCGTATGGCCGCACTTGGACGAGGAGGAGCAGCGGCAGGCGTTGCGGTGCGTTGCCGCGAGCTGGACGGCCCAGGGGGAGGCGGCCCGCGTCGAGGCGTTCTTCGCGGCGCTGGCGGTGCCCCAGGAGGTGATTGCCGCGGAACTGAGGGTTGTGCGGCAGCAACGGGCGCAGGGTGTCCTGCTGCCCGGCCTGACGGCGCTCGCTACCCGGTACCTGCCGAGTTGGGAACGCCGGGCTGTGGGTTGACGGCGGAACCTGATCCGCCGCACACTGGCCCTCACCAGAGGGTTTCCCCCACCGGAGCACTTTGGTAAACGCACCCCTCCCGCTCACGCAGGAGGGGAAACTTGTTCTCTGTTACGCTGCCTCTGCGTTTACCAAAAAACTCAGGAGGGAAAGATGTTGGACCTGGTGCGTCGGCCCTTTGGTTTCGCTTCCGCTCTCGCAGCGGAGGCCCACACGTTCACCACCCCCGGGAACGTTTCGCCCACTTCAGATGCGGTCCTGCGGGACCAGCTTCAGCTGATGCGGGAAGAGATTCGGCGGCAGTACGTTCGTCTCTCCAACACCGACCTGGTGTGGCATGCCAACGTGATCAGCACGTACAAGGACCTGCGCACGCTCTGGCTGGACGTCTGGGGAAGCACGCCGCCCTATCTTCTCACCCTGGCGTGTTTCGACTGGTTCAGGCATGTCCAGGGGTGGAGCACCGAGGCGCAGGCCGCAGTGGAGAATCTCTGGCGGTTTGCCGCTCCCATCGCGCTCAAGGTGAGCGTGGAAGCCGCGCCGCAGTTCTCCAGTTGGAGCGAGGCCTTCAGTTTCGTGGCGAGTGGTGCCCTGGAGGTCATTCACCGCTGGAGACCCCGGGCAGGGATCACGTTCCTGAAGTACTTCGAGGAGGCCAGCCGAGCTGAACTTCCGAAGGGGGTCGCGTTCCTGCGAGGTCGCGGTCAGCAGCTTGACCAACGCCTCCGCACGGTCTGGGCCGCTCGCGCCGCGCTCCTGGCGTACGGTGTCGATCCGGCCATGATCACACCCGCCCTGGTGCTGCGCGAGATCGCGAGTCAGTACACCGTGAAGCAGGAACAGCTGCCTCGGCACTGGAACCTGAAGCTGGTTACCGAGCTGCTGGAATCCCAGCAGTACGCGCCGATGTGGTCCCTGGACCACAGCAGCGAAGACGATGACCGGCTGTACGGTGACACCCTGGCGAGCGAGCTGGACGTCGAGAGCCGTTTCGAGACAACCCTGCTGCACCGCGAAGCCAGCATTGCCGCCCGTGCCCTGGCACGCGCCGGACTCTGGGAAACTGCGATGTCCATTTCCCTCAAGGAGCTGCTCGAAGCTGCGGAAAGTGGAACTCCGCCACTGGACGCGTTCTGCCACGAGCACCACTTGAACCGGGACAACGCATTGGAGATCGTCAGCCTGATCGGTCACTTGACCCTCTGGGCCGACTGATCCTGAAGAGGCAACGACGTTGCCTGACCTGGACCAGGTCACCTCAAAGGCCTCAACACGACGTGTTGACTTTTGAGGTTCTTTTTCTGGCGTGAACCTGCCTCCACCTACGGTGAAGGCATGCAAAAGGCGCTGCTCGTGCTGTCCCTCCTATCTGCCACTTCGCTGTCGCTCGCTGCTCCACCCGCCGCGACGCTGGGCGGCAACATAACCACCAGGTTCAACGCCCTGGACCTGCAGGACCACCCGATGGTGCTGAAGATGCACCAGGGAGAAACCTGGCAACTGGAACTTCCGGACAGCGTGGCCAAGATCACGGCTGGCCGTGATGACCAGGTTGACGTTCAGGTGGACTCAAACGTGGTCTTCCTGAAGGCCGTCCAGAACTCCGGCTGGGGCAACCTGACGATCCGCCTCAAAAACGGCGACTCGATCCAGGTGGTCTATAGCCTGGCGAGCACCAACGGCCGGTACATCCGCCGCGTGGTGGTCGAGTACCCAACGGACCCTGACCTCATCGCGCCGCCCGTGGAGGCCGCGCGCCCCGCCGCCAGCCCCCCGGCGGCGACCATGCCCGCCGCAGCCTTGCCCACAGTGCGCCGAATTCCGGCGACGCCAGCAGTGACCGGACCGCAGGCCGCGCCCGCAACGCGGCAGTCCCCCGCGGCAACGGTGGCGGCGAGGCCGCAGGCCGCACCTGCAACGCCCCCGACCTCCATGGCAGCGGCCGGGCCGCAGGTCGCGCCCGAGTGGCTGCGGTTCGGCTTTACCGGTGGCACACGCAACGGGACCAGCCTCACCCTGGGGTACCGCATCACCAATATCGGAACCGAAGCGGTCGTGTTTAGTCCCCTGACCGTGCGGATGCAGGCCGGAAGGCAGCCGCTCAAGGTGGCGGTTCTCGGTGACCAGAACGGTACGGTTCGCGTGAACGCCGGACAGACCGTGTACGGCAACCTGGTGATAGACCAGGCAGGCAGCATCACGGACGTGCCCGTGACCTGGAGCTGGATCGGCTCGACCCTGAACAGCGGACGCCAATATGACGTGGGCGGCCCCTTACACCTCGTGCTGGCGGGAGCGGGTAATGCGCGGCGGTAGGTGGTTCGGCCGCGCACCGCTGTTGCTGGCAGCCCTGAATCTGGGCAGCGTGGCGGCGCAGACGGGCATCGTGTCGCTGATCGACACGAACGTCGCCCCAAACGCGCACTTCTATCGCAACCGCGCCTTGATTGAGGTGATCGACCTGCAACGGCTGGGCACCTGGCGGAGGAACGGGTGCAAGACCGGTACCAAACCCAGCGGAACCTGCCCGACCTTCGAGTTCAGCGTGCCGTTCCTGCTTGATCCCACCCAGCCGCTGAAGAGCAGCCTGGACGTGAGCCGTGACATCGGCGGCGTGATGAGGTACGAGTGGCAACGGTTTCAGGACCGGACGCGCTGGGCGGTCAGTATGGACCTGAACAGGAGCATCAGTGCCGCAACCGTGCTGCCTGCCCTGCCCTATGCCACCCGGCCGCTCGGGTGCACGCCTGGGCTGAACGTCACTGGTGAAGCGGCGATCACGGCGGCCAAGCTGCTGGCCGGGAATCCACTCGACATCACCAACTCCCCGGCCACCTACGCCCTGAGCGTGCCGGCTGGGAGCACGAACCCCAATTTCAGGCTCCCCAGCAGCCTGAGCTACGGCATGAAAGACGACCGGGTGCTGCTGGCGAACTACCCGTACCCGCGCGTCGCGCGCACGCAGTACTGCCCCGGGCGCGAGTTTCCCGCGATCCTGCCCGACTCGGCCTATCCCCTTCCCGGCAGCGTGTACATGCCCAACACCTCGGTGTACGGGATCGCGGGACCGAAGTACCCGCTTCCTTTGGCCTTCAACTGGGGGGAGGTCCGCAGCCGCATCAAGAACTCCTGCGACCGAACGGTAAAGCAGTACTACAAGGAGTACGTGGACAACGTGCTGAAGGCTGTTGCTGCCAAGATGCCAGGCAGCATGCACTGGAACGGCTACACGAAGTGGCAGGGGAGCCGCAGCGGCGTGATCTTCGCACCAGTGGCGGGTGCGCTGCCCAACACCGTCAAGGTGACGAACCTGGCCGCAAAGGCGGGGCTGCCGCAGTTCGCCGACTATCTCACCGTCCGCACCCCAGCCTCCCAGCTCATCAGCAACCCGTCCCGCGCGCACGGCAAGCTGGTACAGCTCGAGGACCTGAAGCGCTGGCTGGAAGTCGGCACCCTCACGGACGCTTCCACCCAGGGCAGCGTCAACCTGTTCCAGACGTGGCAGCAGGTCCTCAGGGTGGTCGACCAGCGCCCGCTCACCTTCTACGCGCACGCTCGCTCCTGCACCTTTGGTGGCTGCGTGAACGTGCCGGTGCCGATCCTGATGCCCGACACGGTCGTGAGTCCTGCGGGCTGCACGGTTGCCTCGGCGGCAGGCGGCCTGGGGACCATGACCTTCGCCCTTCCCGCCGCCCGGTTTGCCTGGGTGTCGGTCCCCGAGGGCTTCCCCATCCCGGGCCTCAGCGGCCATCCCGAACGGAGGGTCCAGTGAAGCGACTTCACGCCTGTCTGCTGGCGGTTGCGGCGCTGGCGGGCCTGTCTGCCGCCAGCGCCGCAAGCAGTCCCAAGGCACCGCCCAACCTCTCGCCCAGAGAACGCGGGCAGGCCACGCAGATGATGTGGGAGATGACGGCGCGGCCCCAGGCGCTGCCTCTGAACCCCAGATCGCTGTACCGCAGCCTGGGGGCTGCCCGCGGCGAGGTTCTGGTCGTGACCTACCAGATGCCGCAGGATCTCGCGGACGCCCTGGTCAAGGCTGCCCGCGCGGGCGCGCGCGTCACGGTGCTGGCCGACGCCCGGACCGCGCGCAGCATGCTGGCCCTCAAAAGTGTCGGGATCGCGCTCTATCGGTCCAGTGTCCCCGTGAATCAGGGCATCTTGGTGTACGGTCCAGTTGTCCTGACCGGGCATCTGGTCAACCAGGTCGAGCAGAGCAGCAGCGCCTTCAGCTCCGTGACCACCGCAGAGGCCATTCGGACCACCTGGCCCACCCTGATGAAACTGAGCCTACGATTATGACCATGCGGCTCCTCCTGTTGATCGTCCCCGCTCTGGTCTGCGGCTGCAAGACGCAGGTGCAGAGTGAGGACCGTCGGGCGGTCACCGTCAACGTCCAGGAGCAGACAGCCGCGAAGCCGTTGGCGCGCGAGGCGGAACAGGCCGTGGGCGAGTTGATCGCTGGCGTCAAGGCGTCCACCCTGGCCGGGTTACAGGCGGAGTACCCCTCGCAGGACCCGGGAAGGCACGCGCTGATGCTGGCGACCATTCAGGACCGGAACTACCAGCTCAAGCCGGAACTGCATAGCGAGGGCGGCGAGACCAGCACCTGGGGCGTGCGGGTCCACCGCGCTTCCGCCCAGCCGTTCCTGAATGCCCAGGCCATCCAGGCGGCGGCCACCCGGATCGGTTCAGCCACCATGGGCACGCCGCAGGTCACCGCTGAGAAGAACCGCCACGCCGCCACGCAGATCCGGGCGGGCGCGGCACCGTATGTGGACCTGTTCGTTCCTGTCACCTTTACCCACCAAGGAGGAAAGTGGGCCGTTCTGCGCACGCCACAGCTCATCGGGAACCTGACGCAGCCGTAATTCCCTTCACACAGCGCGTCGGTGACCTTGGACGCCCACCCCAGCGCCGAGTGGGCGAAACCCATGCGGCGTTCTTTCGTGAGGTGGACCGCTGGTCCGCCGTCGGCACGCGCGACGTGGTCCAAGCGCTCGGTGTCGAGGAGACGAGATGCCTGGTGCAGGAGAGGTACCTGCTGCACTTTCCCAGCCTGATCGGCGGCGTGATGATGCTGGGACCGGCAGCCTACCAGGTGATTGACCCGCAAGAGCGGCGCTGGATTCGCAGCTCGACCGAGGCGACCAACCAGGCCTACGTCCGGGAGGGCATCAAGCGGCTGCTCGCCGAGGGCTACGCGTACGACCTGCCGGAGGCGTACGGACGGCACTGGATGGACGCGCCGGATGGCACCCGCTGCCTGGTGCTGGGCAAGTGCATCGGTAACGGGTACAGCCCCCGCGCCATTCGCGGTCTGCTCTCCCAGAAGCGCTCGCACCTGCTCGCGCAGCACGCACGGTTGCTGGTCGTCACACCGACCCTGGTCAGGCTCTCCAGGCTGTCGGGTACCCATCCCCACCTCGTCAGGCTGTACCGCCTGCCGCTGTCAGACGTCCAGATCGGCCCCCACGCCACCCCACCAGTTCACGTGCAGGACCTGCACCCCGGAGGGGCCGAGGGCTTCCGCCAGGCGACGTGACCTCACCCGGCTAGTCACGCCCCACACCAGCCCAGCGTATGTCCCGGCAAAGTGTTCGCATTTCTGCCGAACGACGCGGCCATGGTAGGAACCCGTGTCAAACTCGATGGCCACGCGGTGCGGCCCGAGGGTGAGGACCGCGTCGGGCTTGCTCAGCTTTCCAAGAGCGGCGGCATCGGAGCGCCACTGTTCCGGTGAAGCGCCGAGCCGCAGACGGATTTCCGCGGTCCCGCACAGGTGGCCGATCTGCTCAGGACTCAGGCGCTGCGGCAGGCGGGGCGCGAGCGTGACAAACCAGATGATCTGCCGGGACGTTCGCGTCCGGAAGATCGGCTGCACGACCGCGCTGAAACAGGTGAACTCGCGCAGACCCTGCATCTGCCCCAGGGCCAGATCGAAGTCACGCCTGAGTTGGGCGGCGCTCAAGACCCGGTCGGTCCTGAGCGCCGCCCTGAGCCGCGCCAGCTTGCTCAGCAGCGGATTACCGCGTGGTGCCATCACCCGCCGCACTTCCGCTCCCACCAAAGAGGATGTTGATGGGCGTTCCACGTTCAATGCGGGCCAAGGTGACGACCGACGCCGTGGTGGCGGGGAGCTTGAAACTGTTCACGGCCCCGCCGGCCAGCGACAGCCAGAAGTTGGGCGGTGCCTGGGTGACGACCGTGACCCCGTTCCCGACCACTGCGGTGCCCGCCTGCAACTGGGCATTGGCTGCTTCCTGGATGCCGGAAAGCGTGCCGCGCACCGCGTCGATGGCCGCCGCAGGGGCGGACGGGCGGAAGCTGGGCTTCACGCCGAGCGTCCCGTCTTGGGCGACGCCGCTCGCGCGCACCGGGATGACCTGGCCGTCGGGCAGGGCCAGCTCCGTGAAGTTCATCTGGACCCGCTTGGAGCTGTCGAGGGTCGCCGTGCCCTTCCAGACATAGGCCCCCCGATCAGCAGGGGTCACCGTGAAGAACTCCATGCTGGCCCCCTCGATCAGTTCGAGGGCAACGGCCATCTGGGTGGGGATCAGTTGACCCATCTGGAAGGGCGAGTCAGAGGCCGGGGCAGTGGGCCAGGCCCGTCCGTTCTGCCCGTTCCCCTGTGTGGTGGGTGCCCTACCAGCCGGTTCAGCAGCGCTGTAAAGCACCTTTGAAGGGGCGTCCTGGGTCGGGGAGGTGGTGACCGTGGGAGCCGTCTGCCCGTTCTGCGGCACCTGCGTCCGGGCATCCGCCTGCCCCGAATTCTGGTTCTGGCCGGGGCCTGAGGACGTGGGCCGGTTGGTGGCCTGGCCGTCGTAGATGACGCTCAGGTTCAGCGACCGGGTGTTCCTGCTCTCCCTAGCCGGATTCCCTGTCCCTTCTGGCCCCTGGGCACTTCCGGCACGGGGGAACGCGGCATCGCTCCCCGTGTCCGCGCCGTTCCCGGAGATGACGGTCATGCGCCCTGTCCGCGGCGCCTCTCCCGGCTGACCGCTGGCCGCCGTATAGATGACACTGAGGCGCGAGTTCGCCCCTCCCCGTGCTGTTCCGGAAGGGGAGGTGGCCCCGGCCACCGTTGCGGGTGAAGCCGGTGCGGAATTCGGTTGGCTTTCAGCGAAGTTCTCGGTCACCTGCCCGGGCGGGGCATCGGCGGGCGTCACGATCGTGGGAGGGGGAGGCGTCACCGTCGCGGGGGGAGGAGACGCGCTGCTCCAGTCCGGTGCGGTGGGGACCGCCGACGCGCTGGCAGCGGGTGGGGAAGCGACCGCCCCAGGGGCAGCGGTAGTGTCGGGTTCCGTGCTGCTCACCGCCGGGGACGGTGTGGACACGCCAGAATTGTCCAAGGCGGGGGGCGGCGTGTACACGGCGGCACTGCTGGAGGGGGTGCCGCCAGAGGACGCGTCGTTGGCGTAGGCGGGTGGGGTGTAGGACGGCGTGGAAAGCTGTGATTCCGTGGGGGCCACCGTCTGCCCCTCACCGACCCCCGAGGTCGAACCTGAAGATGAGACGGGGGCCTGGGGCAGGGGCGCAGTCGCCGCAGACTCGGTCGGTGGCGGAGAGGGCGCCCTGGTGGTGTCAGTGGTGCTGCCAGCTTCCGTGTCCCCAGGAGGGGTGGTGGCCGTGGTCGTCGCAGAAGTGGCGGCCACCGCTCTGGGGGGACGCGGCCAGAACAGGAAGGCGCCCAGCAAGGCAATCAGGACGCCACCGCCGACGATGCCCAGCCGCCGCAAGTCGGGCACAGGCGTGCCGTTGGGGGTTTTGCGCGTGACCCGGGCGGTGAGGCGCTCCATGAATGATTCCCGGCCATCGATGGCCCGGGCCTGTTCCTGCAAGAGGCGCGACGCATGCAATTCCGCCTCGGGAATGCGCGCGAGGCTGAGACGGGTGGCCAGCCGGGGGTCTTTCGCCCGCAACTGCTCGATCAAACTCTCATAGTCCGGACTGTTTGGATCACGAGGAATCTCCAGCCCCAGGGCTTCGACCTCGCCCGCAAGCGTATCCCGCACTTCGGGGTCGTAGATGTACCTCTGCGCTTCAGGCTGCGTCATGGCCTCACCCTAGGTGCGGGCTGGTTTCATCCGGGCGCACCTGGAGGGATGCGCGTCTGGCAGGAACCTGAATCCGGTTAGAAAACGGGGGTGTTCGCACGCCCCATGAACGGCGCGGACTTGGGAGGTATGCATGATTCAGAGGCTCAACATCAGCCAGCGCTCCGCCGCGCTCTGTGCCCGCCTGGGCGTCAGCCCGCTGACCGCCCTCACCTGGCTGGTCATTCTCGCGGCAGCCGCGCTCCTGAGTGTGGCGTTCGCCCAACAGACCGGGAGCAACCCCTTCGACACGACCTTCCAGCAACAGGGCAAGACGGCGTGCGGCTGGATTGCCTTTTTCTCCACCAGCCTCCTCGTGCGTATCTTCTTCTTCGGCATGGCCATTGTCGGCTTCATCATGGGGCTGGCGCGCCTGCGCGGGGGCTGGGTGATCTGCGCCGTGGGCGTTGTCGGCGGCATTCTCGCTCTGCAGGCCGTCCCTCTCGCCAAGAACCTCGGCATCGTCCCGCCCCAGTGCGGCCTGTGAGGGCGCGCCGGTGCCTTGCTGACCCAAGCAGGTGAGAACATGGAATACGATCCGATCTACCGCTTCAATCAGGAGCCGGAATGGCGCTTCGGAATCACTTGGCCGAAACTCGGGAAGGCGGGCGCCGTGACCTTTCTCGCGTTCCTCCTGCTCTCCAGCTCCCTCGAAGGCATCCCCCTGCTGACCGCCCTGCTCGGTCTCCTGATCGCCACGTATCTCGCCCTGGCCACCTACCAGCGCCTGGTGCCGCGCCACTACATCAAGAATCTCCTCTACTACGTCTCGACCCCGATGGTTTTTGAGGTCACCAACGATAGCCAACCGCTGCCCCTCGCCGTCCCCAGATACGCCCAGGTCAAGCCGGGCAGGAACACACTACGCGAGGCCTCCCCCGCCGTGCCCGTTCCGCAAAACGCCGAGGCCTGAGCCTCCTCTCCTCTCCCGCGACCCGCCTGTGCCAGGGCGGGTCCATTGCTCTTGGGGCCAACCAGAAAGCA